>JAQULY010000058.1:11374-15971 GCA_028718445.1 Kiritimatiellia bacterium | reverse complement strand
GTCCGTCCATCGGTGGGATTGACGAGTTCCGCCGTCACCTGCGCGCCCGCCACGACGCCCTCGACTCGGCTGTAGTCGCACACCACTTCAAGCACCCGTGCCACCAGCAAATAGGGGGTCGTTTCTACGACGAAGGCGGGCGTTTGGCGAAAGGGAGTGGTCCCGCCGGCCAGGAGACGGCCCGTGGCCGCATCGGCCACGCGATAGTGCAACACATAGTCCCCAACGGGAACGGCGGCAACGAACGGCCAGCGCATCAATCGGTCGGCCGCCAGCGTGTTAGTGACCGACCACGCATTCGCAGTCAAATAGTCTTTGAGCGTTTCCTCCACGACGCGGGCGGCGGGCACGAACTCGCGATCCAGGCCCTCGGCCTGCTTGCCGAGGGGGTTGGCATTGGCGATCATAGTGTCGTAGTAATTCGCGCCGGGGTCCCGGGAGCGGTAGAGGCGCGCCATGACGGCCAGCGCGTTGGCGGCCGAGCCCGCTGCCTCAATCACGATGCCGGCTTCGCCGGGGCTCAGCGAGGGGCCTGCCACAGGGCGAATCGCGGGAGTCGCGGCGTCTCCGAACACGAGATAACCGAAGTCTTCCGTGGCATTCCAGTGCCGCAGGTGGCTGCTGCACCCGATCTCGACGTCCGGCGTTTGGCGCACATTCACAGCCAGGAATTCCCATGCCGTTCCCGGTGCGGGAGACATCTGTCCAAGGCTCGCGAAGGGAATCATGAGTTCCCCCTCGTAGCCGTGCTCCCCCTGCCGCGCGGCCCCCCGCCACTCGGCGTTCCACCCTTTGAAGGTGCCGCCCGAACGACGGCCATCCGCGCGTACCCCTTTGGCATTGAGAACGAAATTGTATTCCCATTTCGCGCCGAACTCAGGTCGCAGAAAGAGTTCCAACGCATCGTCGCCCCACACGGCGTCCGGGCCGCCCGCCGTCTGCGGCTCGCCGGCGTAGGCCGGCCGCTCGAACCGGAACGCCACGTAGAGCGCATTCGTGGAGTATACAAACCAGCAGACGGAGCGGTCTCGCCCGAGGCGGCCGCTGTGCATGGCCGTGAACGGCAACGTCTGTGCCGCCCGGCTCCATTCCTCTTTGCCGACGACGCCATCTATAGCCGGCGGGACATCCGCCCGTGGAACGGTGACGACCGGGTACCGGTAGGTGATCTCCGGCGTCTGCCCAGGGTCTCCCGGCTTCAGAACTAGTGCCCAGCTGCATGGAGTGGCCACAGTCGCCATCACTGTCACCGCGAACACTGTCGCCAGTCCGCGCGACACTTGGATTCTCCCTCGGTAGTGATGGTCCATTTTATCTCCTTCTGTTAGACCTCGGCCGGCAACACCTGGCCACGTCTCTGGTGCGCGGAGCGAAAGGCCGTAGGGGTTAAACCCGTCGCTTTGCGGAAGGTTACCACGAGATCCGCCAGACTCCGGTAGTGGCATGCCGCCGCCACCGCAACCACCTTGGTGTTCGATGACAACAGCATGTCCTTGGCAAAAACCATCCGCTGTCGTCGAACCTCGGCGGCCGGCGAGGTCTCCAGTAGCCGGCGGAATCGCGTTTCAAGGGTGCGACGGCTCACTCCGGCTTGCGCGCTGAGTTCAGCGCCACCCACCGGTTGGGGACATCTTTCCCGGATCAACCTCAAGGCCGCGGCCACGGCTTCATCCTCCACGGCCAGTACGTCCGTGGAACCTCGTTCGACGATGCGCAAGGGAGGAATCATGATCGGGCTTTCGGGCGGCGTCCCGCCGGACATCAGACGATCCAACAACTCCGCCGCCGAGAAGCCCACGCGCTCCGCCCCGAGATCCACACTGGTCAACATCGGCCACACCAATTCGCACTCGACCTCGTCGTTACCCACGCCAATCAGCGCTATGTCTTCGGGAATGCGAAGCTGAAGAGCGTCGCAGGCTTCCGCGATCCGAGGGGCCGTGGCGTCGTCGCCCAACAGCACGGCTGCCGGCGTCTTCAGCGTCGACAGCCAGCGTCGCAGTTCGGCGACCCGCTGACGGTGCGACCACCTCGCCGCCGGAACAAACCTGGTTTCCAGGACGGAGCAAGGCAGGCCGGCCTGCGCAAGCGCGTTCTGAAATCCCTGGCGGCGCCGCCTGAAATCCGGAGCGTCCGTGCCGTAGCCGCCGAACTGCCGGAAGCCGCGGGCCGTCAGGTACAGGGCTGCCATGCACCCCGCGGCTTCGTGGTCGGACGACGTACAATAGCAGGCACGAAAGGGAGAGCGTTGGTCGTACTCCACAGCGGGCACGCGTAGCACCTTGATCAGCCGGCGAACCGACGCGAGGTCCGATCCGCGAAACAACACGCCTTCGACCCTCGATGTCCTGATGATCTGTCGAGCCGCCTGCGCTGAGGCGCCGTACGCGATCAGCCAGTTCCCGTGGTGCCGCGCATATCGGGCCACCCCTCGGAGGATCTCCCGGTTGTAGTGGCCGGGAAACGATTCAAGTACCAGCACGCGCTTGCGTTGAGTGGAGCGACCTGAGCCCATGTGACGACTCCTACCGTACGAATACGATCGTGCCCTGCTTGACCAGGCTCTCGCGCAGCGCATCGAAGTCGTTTTCCGTCCAGTATCGGTTCCGGTACAACCGAACCAGTGCAAACGTTCCATCCGCGCTTTTCTCAGCCCAGAACGAAGTCGCGCCTTTCATGCCGATGCTGATGGGAGCGTCGATCCAGTAGGGCGCAGACAAGAGGAAGCTGCTGCTAGTCGCGGCTGCGGCCGAGGTGCCACCGGTCAGGGGTCGCGCGTAGACAAAGACATTTGTACCCGGCCGCCATGACAGTCCCACCAGATACCACGTTCCGCCGCGCCATGTCAGCCCGTTGGTGATGGTCGCTGACACCGTTTGCCAGCCCCCGCTGTAATACGCAAACGAGCCTAGCAGATCGGCGCCGTCACCCGTCAGCAGAGAGACACTCGTGGCGTTCCAGGCCTCGGCGCCATGGTTGAGAAGCCAGTGACGGTACGCCGGCCGGCCGTCGTAGTTGGGCTTGTACACGAGCGCAACGACGCCGGTACCGAAGTCCTGCGCCCCAAGGTAGTTGTGCCACACTCCGTCGTCCCCCGTCGTGAGAAGACGGTTGGTACTGGTATCGCCGTCTCCCGCCGGAACCGACAACGACCCATGGGAGATGGCATCAACACCCATCGAAGACAGCACGACGTTGGGGCCCGTGCTCACCGACGCGGCGCCGTCCACGCTTCCCTCACCCGACGCGCCGGCGCACGCCGTCGAGGCCGTCACGGTCGCGCCGTCCGGCGCCGTGCGGAAGTCGTATTCCAGCACCAGACCTTCAATCTTGAGCGACAGATTCGCGTACAACGCCTCGAACTCGCTCTGGCTCCAGTACTCGTTCCGGTAGAGCTGAAAGATGGCAAAGTCGCCATTTGAGTGCAGGTCGCTTCCCGTATCGGACGCTTCCCGGCGTCCCACGCTGAGACGGGCGTCCCCAAGGTTGAAGCTCTCACCGAGGGCGGTTGTGCCTTCCGCCCAGCGCGACGTCGTGGCGCCAACATTCGCCAACTCGCGGAAATACGCGCGCGTCATCGTGCCTTCCTTCCACGTCATGCCGACGAGATACCAGCCATTGCTGGTCCAGGTGGCATTCGTGATCACCGCGTCCGCGCTCTTGCTCCCGCCGCTGTACCACATGGCCCTCGCCGTGACGTCATCCGTGTTCCCCTCTCCCAGAAACAGGCACACCTGGTTCTCCTGCTGCTTGGCGTGCGCCAACCACGTGCGCAGGATGTAACCCGATCGGTTCCACAAGGGGCGATACACCATGGCGATGACGCCTGTACCGTGCGACGTTACTCCCATGTAATTGTACCAAGTGTTCTCTGTACCGCTCGTCACTAGTTGATTCGTCGCCTCACTATTGGCGCCTCCGGGAATACGGAGTCGCCCGATACCCACCGAATTGGACCAGACGGCGAGATCGTTATCGCCCGCAGGGAACACGGCCGCATCGCCCACCAGCGCCGCTTGCGGCGACGATCCGGACCTGTAAACGGAAGCTGTGACCGTCCCTGCTCCCGCCGTTCGGAAGTCGTGTTCGAGCACCAGCTCTCCCCGCACGTGCAACACGACAGGCCCCAAACAAACCGCGGCCAGCATCACACAACCTCTGCCGGCGATTCCAGACGCCATGCTCATGCTCTGACCTCCCCGATATGGATTTGCGAACGTAGATCGAGATAGCCCACTCTCGCGATAGGGCCAGTCACGCCGTTGATATTATGCAAAACCCAATGTGTTGACCAGCATCAGAAACGCGCAATGCGGTATGTATTTGCGCAAACGCAAGGATGCCCACCGCCGGCGGCTATTACGGCAGCACTTCGGGCGTGGTCAGCTTGTCGTAGAAAGCCAGGAAATCGTCCGGCCGGTCGCCGCTGCGCCAGGCGATGGCCGTGCGCGGATGCTCGTTGAGCATCCCGCTGATCATGTAGGGAATGATGTACCCCCACTCGATCTTCTGCCGCAGCGGCAGGTAACGCTCCTGTATCCCCCTGAGCACGGGCCGCAGGGTGAACTTGGGGTTTTTCAGAAACGAGAGCAGCAGT
>JAQULY010000058.1:0-11364 GCA_028718445.1 Kiritimatiellia bacterium | reverse complement strand
CCAGCGGACAGTTGCCGGCGCCGCGGCCGATGCCGTAGATCGAGGCGTCGAGCAGGTTGGCGCCGTCAATGATCGCCTGAATCGTGTTGCCATAGGCCAGTTGGCAGTTGTTGTGCGCATGGAAGCCGATGGTCTTTCCCGGCATGCATTGGCGGAATTTCTTGACCAGAAAAGTGATGTCCTCGCAGTACATGGCGCCGTAGGAGTCGACGACATACACGTTCGGCACCTCCGATGCGCCGATCTCCTGCAGGGCTTCGTCAATATCCTTCTCCAGGTTCTGCGAGATCGCCATGACATTGATGGACGTTTCGTAGCCCTTGTCCAGAATCTTTCGCGCCAGGAAGATCGCCTTATCCACATCCTTGACGTAGCAGGCCACGCGGATCATCTTGAAGATGGAGTCTTGCGCCGGCAGGATGTCCTCGTCGCGCACCCGCCCGATATCCACCATGCAGCCGAGTTTGACGCGCAGGTCCAGGCCGTCGAGCGCCCGGCGTATATCCTCGTCGTTGCAGAAGCGCCATTTTCCGTACTCTTTGGGGTCGAACAGCTCCTTGGAGGCCTTGTAGCCGATCTCGGCATAGTCAACGCCGGCTTCCGACAGGGCCTGGCAGGTGTCTCGGACGAACGCATCCGTGAACTGCCACTTGTTGATCAGTCCGCCGTCGCGTATGGAGCAGTCTACGATTCTGATTTCCGGTCTGAACATGACGCCCTTGCCGTCGTCTGCCGATAAGCCAATACGGCGCCCTGCCGCTGTGGCGGCGCGATGGCGTTGCGGACGACTGTAACGTTTACCGGGCGAATGCTATCAAAGCCGGCCAGACAAGTCACCCGGTGTGCCCACATCCGTCGTGCCCACATCCGTCGTGACAAGTACTGCGGATGCGCGTAACATAGCGTCGTGCTTGGGGCAACTTCCCTGAGACAAGCAGAAAGGAGCCGAGTATGCCAGCCATTCGCATTGCCGCGTCCGTCCAGTTGGACAAGGCTCAGGTCAACGCGATCGAGGACGATCTCTGCGCGTTGGTGGAGGAGGTGCTGTCGAAGCCGCGCGCCTACATCATGGTCATCGTCCATCATGCCTTCGTCGAGTTCGGCAACACGGACGACCCCGCCGCGGCGGTTGAGTTGCTCAGCATCGGCGGGCTCAATGCCGCTACCAATCCCTTGCTCGCCAAGGGCATCAGCGACATTCTGAAGAAACACGCCAACATTCCGCCCGAACGGGTCTTTATCGTCTTCCGCAATGTCGCCGCCGGCGACTGGGCCTGGAACGGCGTGCTATTCGGCTAGCCAGGCTTCGACCGCCGTTCGCAGTGCCTGCCGCGCCTGCGGCAGCGCTCCGGGCAGCGAGCAGCCGGCCGAGCGCACATGCCCGCCGCCGCCGAAACGCGTGGCCAGAACAATCGCATCCAGCGGCGGCCGGGTGCGGATGCTCAAGCGAGTGACCTTTCTGGCATTGTCAGTCTCGTAAAGGTACAATGCCAGCAGGCTGCCGCGCACGGCGCGCGGAATCTCGATCACGTCCTCATCATCCGACTGATCACAGCCCGTGGCGGCGAAATCGTTGAAGGTCAGGCTGACCACGGTCACCCGTCCATCGCACCAGGTCTCCAGGCTGTCGTAAGCCCGCTGACGCAAGCGCAACACCTTCAACGCGAACTGACCGTACAACTCGTCGTTCAGCCAGGCGCTGCGCACATCGTGGCGCAGCAGGTCCGCCGCGCAACGCAGCGTGGCCGGCCGCGTGGACTCGTAGGCGAAGCGGCCGGTATCGGTGACGACCGCGACCCAGAGCGCTTCCGCGATCGGGCGGTCGAGTTTCCAGCCCGCCTGCCGCGCCAGCATCCAGATCATTTCGCCAACGCTGCTAGCTTCCGGCTCGATCCAGTTCAGTACGCCGAAACAGGTGTTGGTGGGATGATGATCGATGTTGACCGTCGGGATGCGCCCAGCCAACGACTGCAACGGCTCGGGCAGACGATCGAGGCTGCCGCTATCCAGGGCAACGAGCAGGTCGGCCGTCGCGTCGGCCTGTGCCGTCGGCGTCAGCGTCTCCACCCCCTCCAGCACGGCGACGGCGCCGACTTCGGCGCGGTCGAGTGCCACCTGCACGCGCAAGCCCTGCCCGCGCAGCAACCCGCCAAGAGCCAACGCCGCGCCCAGCGCGTCGCCATCCGGGCGCGCATGCGCTGTAACCAGAATCTTTTGGGCCGTTCGCAGCCGCGCCAGCACCGCGGCGATCCGCGCGCGTTGGGATGGTCTTCGCATGGCTCAATAGTGGCCGGAGGATGGCCGTTAGGCAAGACCGGAATGAGACAGGCCGGATCACGCCGGCTACCTTTGCGCATTGAGCCGGTCACAGAGCGCCTGTCCCTCCGCAACAGTCTTGACGCCGATGTCCCAGACTACGCGTCGGTTCCGGAACTCCGCCGCCGACGGCCAGGTCTCTGGCGGGCCGTCAGGCGTCCAGCCGTAATGCACCTGCACGACGCGCTCGTCGAAAAAGCCGTAGGCGTCGCGCACATAGTCAGCGGACCGCGTAGGTGGCTTGCAGAGGTTCAGGTAACGCAGGTTGGGTATGCTCCTGAAGTGCGGCCACTGATGGCGGGCATCGGCGCAGCAGTGCATGCCGATGCCGCCGTAGCGCCCGGACAACTCCACCAGTTCGTGCCTGAAGAATTCCGCGAACATGTCGGCGGTGACGATACCCACCTCATCCTCTGACAGCGTTATGCCGCCAGGCATGAATATGGCCGGATAGTGGGCAATGTACTCGGTTCCATAGCGCCGGAAGAACTCGTCCAGAAAGGCCATCAGCAGCGTGCTGACCTTATGCGCCAGTTGCCGGACCGCCTCCGGTGTGTCGACCATAGCGACATAGAAGGAGGCCTTTTCCCAGATCAGCGCCGCGATATCCATGGGACTTTGGATATCCACCAGCGACATCAGGGCATCGGGGCCGGCCCGGCGGCGCAGCTCGTCGCCGAGATCGAACAGTTTCGCCAGCGGCGACGCGCTCAGTTCCGGAACCTTGAGGGCGTCGGCTTCGGCCGCTGTATGGACCAGCGGCAAGGCGAACGGGTTTGTGTCAGTCGGGCGCACCACCTGGCAACCGAAGGCTTCCGCGAATATCTCGGTGCCCGTGGCAAAGCGCAGATGCGGCAAAGCGTCGTCGCCCAACGCGGCCATGCCCGCCATGTCTTGCTCGTACATGGTCAGTGCCCAATCGCTCCGCTCCTGCGTCCGCTCCGGCCACAAAAGCGGACGCGGTGGAACAGACAATTCCGCGCATGCCAAACGGAACATGAAGCCGGGCTCGGCGTCCGGCCGCATGAAGGCCCGCCAGCGTGCCCGCCGCGCATCCAGCGAATCGCGGGACATGGCGGAGTGAGTGTGGCCAGCTAACTTCGGGTGTGCGTTCAAGGCGGACCTCGCATGGATAACGTGTGTTTTCTGGCTTACAGTAATCGCCAGCAATATGTAGAATACTCCCCACAATTAAAGCATGTAATGGCCGAAATGGCTAAACGCTTGTCATATCTGATTGTATGGTTACGTTTTACGACGATGTGACGTTCATCAATGGCGCGGTCATTCCCGGTTGCCGCGCGGCCATAGACGCCGCCTTCCCCGGCAGCTACTCGATCGAGTTCTTGTTGTCGGGGAGAATGTACTACGGCGTGGACGGCGGACCGCGCACGATACTGAGTGCGCCGACGGCTTTTTGGCATTGTCCGTCGCACACCTACCAGTATGGCGCCGTGGATAAAGACGGCTGGCATCACCACTGGGTGCTGATGAAAGGGCCGCGGGCGCGGCGCTATGTTGAGCGCGGTCTGGCACCGCTGTCGCGCCTGGGATACCTGCGCGTGGTTCGAGCGCCTCAGTTTGCCGCCATGTTCCGCAGACTGGTGGAACTGGCGCGGGCGGGCGACCCGGTCTCCCACGCCGAGGCCGTACTGCAACTGGAGAGCATGCTGTGCATGCTGATGGCGCAGAGCCGTCCGACCGCGGCGTCATCTCCTTACGGCGAACATCTGGAGCGTCTGACACTGCGCATGCGCGAACACCCCGAGCGCGGTTGCGACCTGCCGGCTGAAGCGCGCGCCATGGGTCTTTCCTACAGCCGTCTAAGGCATCTCTTCACGCAGCATGCTGGCAAGGCGCCACACGACTATCTGCTAACCGCGCGCATGCGCGCGGCAGCCGAGCGTTTGCAGGACAAGGCCGTGCAGGTAAAGGCGGTGGCGGTGCAGTACGGTTATGACGATGTGGCACAGTTCTCGAAAATGTTCCGCAAGAAGATCGGCCTAGCCCCCTCAGCCTACCGGCATAGCGTGCCCCATCAGTAATATTATCAACAGGTGTTAATATTCCTGTTAATAACTTTATTGAGTTAATAAATCGTTTGTTATGAACGATCTAGGCAGATGAATCAAGGGGTTAAACGGAAGTCTGACTTGATAATCGGTGCCCAGATGTCACCCACGCCCCGATCCGCTAACGGTGCCCAATCTCGCCAATTATCCGAATCTCGATGGCGCGCGTCTGAACGCCCAGATCCGCCGGGTAGCCCCGCATTCCCTGCGACGCCGGATCGTATGGCCTGGCTACCGTCAACAGATATGTTCCCGTTGCAGCCGGCGCGGCTGGAGCGGGCGGACGCGACAGCACCGCCTCGCGTGCACGCCACTCCGCATCCACCCTTATCTCGGCCGGTTCGCCACCCCAGGGAGGCAGTATGCGCAAGGTCTGCTCAGTCCATTCCGTCGGCCCGTCGAAGGCGCACTCGATCCGGAAGTTCACGCTGCCGCCAGGCGGCGGCAACGGTCCGACAATACCGCTACCCTCTCGCGTCCAGAGCGCCATGCGTCCGTTGCCACTCTCTTTGGGTTCTCCCCATTGATCGCGCAGCCCCACGGGACTGCCATCCATGATCTTGAACTGCGGCGGCGCCTCGCCCGCTGCCAGCGGCACCGCCTGCAGGAAGTGCTGCACGACACGACGAGCTCCAGGGCCGGCCGGAAAGAACGCCTGGCTCCTGACAACGGGAAAGCTGCCCGTGCACGAGAAGACGGGCACCAACTTGACGTCCGCTTCCAGCGTGCAGGGCGTCCACGAAGTCGCCACCCAAGTCTCGCCGGTGCGCGCGCTTGCGGCAATCCATGCCGCCACTTGCGGCCAGCGGCCCCGGGCATGTTCGCCCAGGCCCAGCACACGCTGTCGCAGGTCGGCCGCGTAGGGCACGCTGTGCGGAAAATAGTCGCACACGACCATGCGGTTGGTCCCCAAACGCTCCCCCACGGCGCGCGTCCACTGCGTCGCGCCACGCTCGTTGACCGTGAGATAGGCCGCCGGCCATCGCAACGGATTGGCCACGCCACCGCACAGAGCCAATGCCAGGAGCAGCCATCCCCCCCAACCCCATTTGCCGATGACGTCCGGCAACAGTCTGTGGCCCGTGTCAGGGCCTACGCGCCGTCGCCGGCCCGATGCCTGGACCAGCCGCGCGCTGGCGTCCGCCAGCGGCGCAATCAGCAGCGCCATGCCGCCGATGACCGCGGGCAGCAATCGGCGATGGCTCCACAAGCCAACGGGACGTTCAACGCCCTTCAGAAAACAGCAGAAGACCGCGGCGCCGCAGAGTGCCAGCAGCCAGAAGCGCTCCCGCGCGGGACGGCCGGCACGCAGTATGGCGCCCGCGCCGGCCAGGCACAGGAGCGCATATGGCCAGCGGATGCCGCTCCAGCCGGCCTTGGCACCGCGGCGCAGCGCCTCGCCGGTCTCCCCAGGCGGCAACGACGCCGCGACGACGGCAAGCACACACAAGCCCCCCCAGACCCAGGGAGCGGACCACGCATCCATCCGCCGCGCCCAGATGCGCAAGCGCTTCACAAAGACCAGCGGGATGGCGCCTGCGGCCGCGATGGCCATAGCCGCCAACGCCAGCGCTAACGCCCGGTGTTCGATCGCGCCGGCCAGCATGGCGCGCAACGACGCCCAGCGTGTCCAATCGCCGTAGGGCTGACAGATCCAGCGCGTCGTGGCCCAAAGCGGCAGCACTCCGGCCAGCATGCCGAAGACCAACGCCGCGCAACTCCGCCAGCGGCCGCGTTCTACTGCCAGTCCCAGCGCCACGGGGATGGACACCGCCAGCAGCGTCGGATGGTACGTGACCGCCAAACCGAGCGCAAAACCATCCAAACCCAGCGCCGCGGAGCGTCGCGGTCCTGCCGCCGACAGGACGACACCGGCGACCAGCACCGCACCGACAGCTTCCGGATAGAAGCCGCGCAGAAACCACGCCGGCCAGGCCGTGCCGGCCACCAGGGCTGCGGCCATGACCGCACCAGAGCCGCCGCCAGCAATCAAGCCCGCCGCCAGCATCAGCGCCAGCCAGAGGGCGCCCACCAGCGGCACGAAACGCTCGGGCGGCAGCAGCGGCGTCAGCCCGCCGGATGCCAGCGGCAGCACCGGCAGGAAGAAGGGCGCCGTCGCGGCGCTCTCAATGTCCGTCACCTGGAAAGCACGGTCGCGCGTAAGGCGGTTGGGTGCGCCGGTACGGAAGAAGAACGCCGGCCGCAGGTCCGGAGGCACGGAGGCCACGACGCTGTCGGTGTCGTGGAAGCCTCGCCCCGCCAGGAAAGCCTGCGCCATCTGACGATAGGCCGCGTCATCCAGGCCGGTAAAGGTATCGTCATGCGGCCAGGCCAGCAGCATGGCTGCACCGACGAGCCACAGTAATGCCGTCAACGCGCGCGCCGCCATCCCAGTCTGCCGCCAGCGTGCCTTCAGATCGGGCCACAACCGTGCCAGTTGCGCCACCAGAGGCAGCAACGTGGCGAAGGCCAGCAACAACATCCATGGACGCATTTGTGGCAGCATAACACCGTAAACGCAAGAGCCCGTGCCCTGAGCCGCAGTCATAATACCAGCGATCGCACCGGCAGATCGAGCTTAGTCGGTCGGACTGACACCAAGCCCGCGCGCCCAATCGAAGGCGTGCGTACGCGTGCGCCGGCATGGTATAGTGTCGCGAAAGCGCGCCGTCATGTGTGACGGATCGCCGGAAAAACCACATGAGCGACAAAGACCAGGATTCAGTAGCGATCCAGTACCTTCTGGAGACCGAACCGGAGCGTGCCTGGCGCCCCAAGGAAATAGCCGACACGCTCGGTTTCCACGGACGGCGCATGCAGCGCCTGCGGGAGATACTGGAGCGTCTGACGCGCGAAGGCGTCATCGTGGAACTGCGCCCCGGAGTCTACGGACTCGGCAAACCGGCCGACCTGTTCACCGGGCGTCTTGCGCTGGCACGCAGCGGCGCCGGTTTTGTCACCGACGCCGGCAGCGGCGATTCCCTGCGCATTGACAGCGACGATGTCGGCACCGCGCTGCCGGGCGATACCGTCACCGTCCGGCGCGTCCACGGCGCCCCCGAGCGCGCCCGCGGCAAGATCATCCGCATCGTGGAGCGCGCCAATCGCGACCTGGTCGGCACACTGGTGACGACCGGGCGCTTCCTCTACGTCGTCCCCCTCGATCCCATCTACCGCCGGGACATCGTGGTGCCCGACGCCCACGGCGCGCGCGAGGGCGACCGCGTCGTCGTGCGCTTCCTGAACTGGCCCAACCGCCATGTCGCCCCGGAAGGCGAGATCGTCGAGGTCATCGGCCCCGCCGACAAGCCCTCCCTGGACACGACCGTCGTGTGCCGGCAATACGATCTGCCCGGCGAATTCCCCGTGCCGGTCATGCGCGCCGCCGAACATGTTGCCGCCCGTCTGCACCAGCCTGGCGAGCGCCTCGACTTGCGCGACAGCACTTTCATTCTCACGGTTGACCCCGCCAAGGCCAAGGACTTCGACGACGCGCTTTCGCTGGAGCGCGACGCGCGCGGCCGGCGCGTACTTGGCGTGCACATCGCCGACGTCAGCCACTTCGTTCAGCCCGGGTCGCCGCTGGATGTCGAGGCCTATGAGCGCGGCACCAGCGTCTACCTGGTTGACAAGGTCATTCCGATGCTGCCCGAGCAGCTCTCCAATGGCGTCTGCAGTCTGCGTCCGGGCGAGGACCGCCTCTGCTTCACGGCGTTTCTCACCTTCGATGCCGACGGACGCATGTGCGGCCGCCGTTTTGCCAAGACCATCATCCGCTCGCGCCTGCGACTGAACTACGAGCAGGCGCTGGCGGTGCTGGAGCAGCGCAAGCCGGAGGAACTGACTGAACCGGTTCCACACGCCGCCGTGACGCTATTGCGCGACGCCCACGAGCTCGCGCAGCAACTGCGCCGCCGACGCATGCGCGACGGCGCGCTTGACCTGGAGGTCCCGGAGTGCGAAATCCTGCTGGATGGGGAGGCGCGCATGACCGGCGTGCAAATCCGCCCCAACGACATCTCGCATCAGTTGATCGAGGAATGCATGGTGGCCGCCAACGAGGGCGTGGCGACGGAACTCGCTTCCCGCGGCATCGCCATTCTATCGCGCCTGCACGAACCGCCCGACCCGCTGAAGATCGAGGAACTCACCGCCGCGCTGCACATTCTTGGCTTCACCCCAGGCGATCTGCGTGACCCGCGCCGCCTATCGCGCTTCCTGGCCGATACCATCGCCCATCCGCTGCGCGATCACGCGCATACCCTCGTGCTGCGCAGCATGAAGCGCGCGATCTATTCGGCCGAGGCCGCCGGGCACTTCGGGCTCGCCAAGCGCTACTACTCGCATTTCACTTCTCCCATCCGCCGCTATCCCGATCTCGTTCTGCACCGTCAACTGGCGGACTATCTCTCCGGCGCGGGGCGCCGCGGCGCCATGCCCGCCGGCTATCTCAAGGGCGCCGCCGAACGCTCCACCGACCGCGAACAGCGCGCCGACGACGCTTCGCGCGCCCTGCTGGAAATCAAAAAGTTCCGCTTCCTGCAACAGCAGCTCGATGACCGCAAGCCCGTGCCCTATGCTGCCGTGGTTTCGCGCGTCACCAACTTCGGTCTCTTCGTGGATGTCGGCAATCTGCAGCTCACGGGACTGGTGCACATCACTTCGATATCCGATCAGTTCGTCCGCTTCAATCCGGCGGACGAGACGCTGTCCGTCGCCGGGCAGCGTTACCGGCTGGGCGACAAGGTCGAGGTGATCGTGGCGCGCGTCGACTTCAACCAGCGCCGCGCCGACTTCGCCTTGACCGGCACACCGGGTGCGGCGCGGAACGCGGCCGGCGCCGGCAGAGAAGCGCGCCAGCAAGCGCGCAGGCACCAGGCTGCCCCCGGACAACGGCGCGCCCCGACTTCCGCTCGCGCGGCCGGAAACAGGCAGCCAGGCGGCATGCCGCGCGGCGGACGCAAGCAGGAACCACGGGATCGCGGCCGCCGGCATTCTAGGGGCGGGAGACGGTAAGAGCATGCTGCCGTTCGAACACAGCACCCAACTCCGGGTCCGCTACGCCGAAACCGATCAGATGGGCGTGGTCTGGCA
Organism: Kiritimatiellia bacterium; assembly: GCA_028718445.1. Taxonomy (GTDB): domain Bacteria; phylum Verrucomicrobiota; class Kiritimatiellia; order RFP12; family JAAYLN01; genus JAQULY01. The sequence continues at coordinate 1,882 of JAQULY010000058.1, read as the reverse complement.
CGGTCATTACGTGCAGTACTTCGAGGCCGCGCGCACCGACGCGCTGCGCGCCAACGGCGGATCGTATCGCGCGCTGGAGGCTTCCGGCATCATGATGCCGGTGGTCGAACTGGGCATCAGCTACCACAAGCCGGCACGATACGACGACTTGTTGACGATCGTGACGCGTGTGGCCGAACCCCCGGGCGCGCGGTTGCGCTTCGACTATGAGATTCTTAACGAAGCGCGCGAACAACTGGTGACGGGTTACACCACATTGGCCTTCATGGATGCGGCGACGCGCCGCCCTTGCCGCCCGCCGCACTCGCTGCGCGCGCTGTTCACCTGAGACGCGTGAGTTGAACGTTTCAGCGCACCTTGTTCAAAGCGCGGCTGCGCCTGGCTGCGGCCGCAATCGTGCCTGTCAGGATGGCGCGCAGGGAGGAGCTATCCATGATAGCCAGCCCGGCCGCGGTGGTGCCCTGCGGGGAGGTCACCGACTTGACGAAGACTTCGGGATCCTGACCCGTCTCCAGCAGATAGCGCGCCGTGCCGAACATCGTCTGTAACGCCAGCCTGCGGGAAGCCTCCCGCGGCAATCCCAGCCGCACGGCCGCGTCCGCCAGACCCACCATGACGCGCGTGAAAAACGCGGGGCCCGACCCGCTGAGCGCGGTCACGGCGTCAAAATGACGTTCCTCCAACTCGATGACTTCACCGCTGCAGGCCAACAGGCGGGCAACCGCGCGGCGATCGCGCGGCGTGGCACGCACTCCGAGACAGAAGGCGGACATGCCGGCGCCGGCCATCACCGGCAGATTGGGCATCACCCGCACCAGCCTTGCCTTGCCACCGGCCAGCGTTTGCAGCCGCGACAGCGTCTTGCCCGCCGCGATCGAGATCAGCAGATGCCGCCGCGTCAGCGCCGGCGCCAGCGCCGCCAGCAACGGGTCCAACTGCTGCGGCTTGACGGCCAGGAAGACGATGTCGCATTTCGCCGCGACTTCCTCCGGCAGTGCGGCGGTCGCGACGCGATACCGCCGGCGCACCAGCCGCAGCCGGTCCGGCACGGCGTCGCAGGCCACGATATCCGCCGCCTTGGCGACGCCGCCTTTGAGCAAGGAGGCCAGAATGGCCTCGCCCATCTTGCCTACCCCGAGAAAACCGATCATGCCGACTGTCCGTTCTGCCCCGCGGGCCGCATGCCGCCGGTCAGTAACCTCGCGAACTCAGCTTATGCTGCAGTTCGGTCTGGAAGGCTCTGACGTCTTCTTCCGTGGGACGGTACTTCGGTTTGCCCTTGGCGGTGAGACCAAGACGGCCCATCTGGTCCAGCATCCAGTTGGCGGTCACGCCATCCGAGAAAGTCACGGTACCGCTCGCCAAGGCGCCCGCCTGCACGACGCGGTCCAGCGAAACCGACACGCGTCCGGCTCCACCCGCGGAGTCACCCTCAAGCTCCGCATCTTCGCTTTCCTCAGTGCCCAAGTCCTCTTTGGCCGCGGGCTTCTTAGCCGGCTTGGCCTCCGGCTTATCCTGCACCTTCGCGCCCAGTTCCAGCACCAGCAGACGCACGTCCATAAACGTCAGCGAGATGTTGAACTCGGACTGAAGCCGCTTCTGCACTTCGGAGAGACCCGCGCCGCCCGCAACCCAGGACCGCACGGTTTGTTGTTGTGTTTCGTTAAGAACCATATTGTTTCTCACGTAGCAATGCGTTCTATGATCCCAAAGGCACGCATCAGCGTCAAGACGGCAGCCGGATAATGGTCAGTGAGATGGGGGCGCGAGTGGGGTGCATGTGAGCGTGAGAGACCTGTACCTGCGCCTGACTCCGTGAGCAAGCACTCCGAGCTAGAGACAAGGGTGTTGGCGCTGCCCGTCAGCGTCCCGGCGGCGGCTC
>JAQULY010000057.1 GCA_028718445.1 Kiritimatiellia bacterium | reverse complement strand
GTAGCGGTCATAATCATGACCTTGATGCCGGCCTTTTGCGTCCGGTCCACAATCTGGGTGACGTTTTCCCGGTACTTGTCCAGGGGAATCCCGGCGGCGCCATGAGCGACATCGTTGACCCCGCAGCTTAGCGCCATCCAGGCCGGTTGTTTGCCGATAACATCTTTCTCCAGGCGCGCCAGCATGTCGTCCGATTTGTGTCCTCCGAGACCGGCGGGTATCGCCACGGCATCGATCCCGTTGGCTTTCAGGCCGGAGATGACCAGACTGACATAGCCCGCGGGCGTGGCCGCTCCCTGCTGGGTGATGGAGTCGCCTAGAAAAGCAATGGACTCGCCACTTCTGAAGAAAGAAGACATGTACGGCCCTTTCGTCATAACAGCGGCGGCGGCGGTCGATTGGCCGGCGCCGGATAAACGATCGCCGATATTCACCTTCCATTTGGCATGCAGATAATCGGCGACGCTCCGCCGCTCTTTTTCCGTCAACACGCGGGCATAAACCATGACTTCGTATACTTCGCCGGACCAGAACCGTTTGGCGATATTGCGGTCGCCGCCAAGATAAAGACCTTCCCATTCCACGGTGTTCCCCCGACGGACCCCGCAAACGATATGCCGATTATTTAACGGAGTCAGTGTGGCCGTTTGTTGGCCATCGATGAAAAAATCGAATAATCCGCTGACCAGGCCGCCCGGGGTGGGTCCGGTCGTGAAAGCAATAGTGTCCCATCCGCCGCGAGCGACGCAGGTCAGCAGTCCTTTATCGACCTCGGTCGCTTTGCCGGACCAGCGCGCGACAATGAATGCTTCCTGTATTTTTATGAAGTCGTAGGACAACAAGCCATCGTCGTTGCCGTCGAAAATCACGGCCGGCAGGCCGTCGGAAGCGGCATGCGTGACCGCATATTTCGGTTGTTTTGCCGGTTGCGACTGGAACAGGCCCCGGGTAGCGACCCGTTTATCGGCCCATTGGCTGACCGAGTTGTCATCGCTTTTGGCGATGGTCGCCTGGTCCGCGGCATCCAGCCACAATACCAGACCGTCCGGCGGGATTTCAGCCGCCAGCGTCATCCGTCCGGAAACAACCGCCAGGAAAACGACGGCAACAAAAACCATCCGCTTAAGAACGCGTTCCGTAAAAAATATGTTCAACATGTCGTGTCATTCCTCCCCAGACGGTCCAACCGTGACTGTAATGTCCATCGTGCCTCTCTTGAGTTAATTCATTGAAGGCCAGATACGTCCCCTGGGGCCGATCCGGAGCGTGCCTTTCGCATTCCTTCAGAAAGGCGATGTTGTCCCTGAGCTGTTCGAATTGGTCTATACGGTTGGCTCACGCTACTTCACCGTAATCTCGCTCAGTGTGCCTTTGGACTCGAACACCCTGATGGCATAGGGCTCAAGCTCGATCCGCCACCGGCCATCCACCTTGACGGGCTCGGAATGGCCGATTGTGCGCTCTGTCATTTCTTTGGTTGTTTCCATATCAATGGTTCCAGGGGCAGGGGCGGTGTTCACGACATAGAAACAGGTGTTTCGTCCAACCCTGGCGCTACGCACCGTGATGCCCGGGTATTCCTGCCGGAAGACGGTCCTGTACGAGGCCTTTGGGATCGTTCGAAAAGCGCTGCCGAACTCGCGGAACTGTTCGTCATACCCCTGCGGAATGATGCCATCCACAAAGCAGTGCGTGATGTAAAGCGGCGTGCAACGCGAGAGGATCACGGCATAGTCCAGCATGCTGCCGCGGTTGCCGGCCAAGGGATACTTGCAGGAGGCGCTTCCGCTTCCGTACCAGGGCTGCTCCGGCGGGCACTCCTTGCTGTGCCATTCGAAGAATTGGCGGCCCAGATAAGCGCCCAGCTTGTCGGCTTCTTCCAGGATCGGCGTCGTGCTCGCGTCCAGGTTCATGGCCTGAAGCCGCGGCAGATCCCGGAGCTTCAGGCCCGACATCTGGCCTTGGTAGAACCCGTTCATCTCGTTGAAAAAGTATCCGTAGATGTATGAACGCGGCTTGCTGACTTCTGGAAGAGCTGTTCCCAGTTTGCTGAACACATCCATGAGCGGCGCCTTGTCGGCGGCATAGGTGTACGTGCCGTATTGGCCGGAATAGTCGCTTGCATAAAACTCCATCCGGGGGCAGCGTTTCTTCATGGCCAGCGCCAGCGCCTCCCAGGTTTCGGCGATGAGCTTGCAGCGGAAGGCGGCCCATTGATCCTTGCAGTGGCTCAGCAGATACGCCTTGCGTTCCGCGAACCGGCGCGGATTGGGAGCGCCGTTCACCGGAACCTTGATGCCCGTGCGCTTCTCGAACTGGCTCAGCGTATAGTCGTCGTAGCTGGCGGTGAAGTAATAATCGTCGAGATCGAATCCCGGGGTGGCATAATTCCACGGCTCTATGGTATAGAAGGACGGCGACCATCGTCCGCCCAGACCGCCGAGCCACATGACGCCTTTTACCGCCGGATAGTCGCGATATCGTTCCGCCAGCTCGCCTGCCACCGCTTCCATTACGGCGCGCGTCTTGGGATGAAGCGGATTGGCGATGCGGGAGATGCCGAATCCGCTTCCACTCGACCCGTTGCCCATGATTTGCAGGCACGTATCCGCACCATTCACGACGTCGACGCTCGTATAGCGGTCTTCCATCTTCAATGTCCACGGCGACAGGAAACTGACCGAGGGCACGAGGGTCAGGTCATTTTCCTCGAACATCCTGGCGTACAGCGCAAAGGGATCCTTGGCGCCCACCAGTTCGCCGCAGCGGGCGACCCGCGACGGATAGTGGGCGCCGCCATAGCGGATCGCCCCGGCGAACCACGTGTTTTCCCCCCGGAAACGGAGATATTTGACCATGCGTTCGGCCGTTATGTAATTCCATTTGTAGTACTTCTCGTAACGCGGATTCCCAGAGCCGCCCATCTCTCCCCGCAGAACCGCCACGGAAGCGAAGTTCTTGAGCGGGTCCCGTTGCCACTCGTCGTAGTGCCCGAAGATGCGGTCATTGGACAGGTTGGGGGCGTCCACCGCCGGAATATCGTCCAGAATCTCCGAGACGATAATGCGCGAGAGGCGCATGGGCGTCAGCTTCTTGGCGTAGTTGCTGAAGTGAATCACGGCCCAGTCGTCCCCGGGATAGAACACGGCGCTCATGCGTTGCGTCCGCCGGGTGAGCGGCAACCCGTTCCCGGCGATGAACCCGGAGGTCATGGAGGTCGCATAGGATCCTCCCTTGATGAACCCTTGCACCAGCGCCGGCGTGATGACACGCCGCCCCTGGGCGTCCCGGGGCGCATTCGCGGGCACGAACGGATGCCAGGTTTCGACCGTCACCACCATGTCGTCGATATCCGGATACTCGACCGTCAGCAAATGCGGCTTGTCAATGGACAGATCGTTAACCCGGTAGGCCAGCCAGTCCAATGGCAGCCCATACGGCCCGATCGGCATATTCGCGATCGAGTTGGACAACATCAGATATCTGCCGACGCCTGCCGCCTCGTTAGTCGTCAGATTCTTGGGATCGCAGCACGAAAACTCATGCTGGCCTCTGTCATCCGCGCATTCGATGCGAGCCACTTCCCGCAGCTTGAAGGGCGCCTTCTCCAACGGCCCGATCTTGCGTTGCTCGATGGGGCCGACGACCACAAACTCATCCTCGCCGACCTTCTTCGCGCCGGACCACAGCTCGATCCGGTACGGACCGGGCTGGACGGGCTTCAAGACGATATCGCATTCGTTCTTCCTGAGTCTTTCCAGCGGCAGGATTTCCACCGTCTTGTCATCCAGGGCGTTCACGCAACGCAGTTCCAGTGCCGCTACAGCGGCATTCGTCACGACCTGCCCCGCCACCTGAAGCCGGAACGCGAGTTTCTCGTTGCGCTTGAAAATCGCCGGCTGTCCTTTGAGCGGCGCGAACAACACCTGGGCCGGCGCCAGATATGTGTCCGCATCGACAAAAGCCTCGGGATGAAATGCCGCGTTGACATATTGTTTGACCGGGCCGGTCGTGAGCTTGTCGCGGTTCATGGGCCGCGTGACGATGGGAATGTCCGGTCCCGCCGGCGGCGCGAGATTGGGATCCACGTTGCTGACCGTTAGGCGCGCTTCGTGAGCGGCGCCCGCGGGTTGGGAGGCCAGCCGGAACGTTGCCGGCTCTATGGCGTTCGCGCATGGCGTCACCTCCAGGGGCGTTCCATGCTCGAAGCTCACGCGGATGCGGCTTTCCAGATAGGTGTACTCGACGAGGTCGTAGAGCTTCAAGTCCTGGGATTCGCCCCAGAGTTCGCCCTGAACCTCCTTGCCGTCCGCCGCCCTGGACTTGAACCAGTTCGCCTCGGCCTGTTCCGGGAAACGTCCGATCAGAACGAAGGGAGAGTCCGCGCGGTAGACGCACGTCACCGTGTTGTTGGAGACGGAAACGGTCTGTTGCACGGCCACGCCATTCCTGTTCGTGCCGGAAATCGCGATGGACGCCGGGGCGGCCGGCGGCTCCGGCGCGACGCGCGCTTCGGCCTTCTTCCAGTATTCGCCGCCGGCCTGGCCCTCCAGTCCGAAGCCCAGGGCCGAACCGCCGATCCTGGCCGTGACGTTTCCCCGGGAATCCAACGCGGCCTGAATCTGCGGCGTTTTCATGGTCCGCCAGTCCCTGAGATACGTGGCGCCGTTGAATGTCAACGCAGCCTCGGCAGGCGTGGCGACCGTCGTAGCGGCCCTGACGTCCCCGACACTCGCCAGCAGTGCGACGCCGGCCATCAACGCATAGGGTCTTAGTTTTTTGTTGTTATTCATAGTTGACTTTCGCCCATTGTCCTCGCGTGAAATCGGGGAAAGGTAAGGCTAACGCCTGCCATGCCACCGAGATGGTGCTCAGCGGCCCCGGCGCGCTCCAGGCGGCGGCGTCGTAGACATCCATGTCCGGCGGCAGGCCCTGGCGGAAGGTCTGGATCAGGCGGTGGTTCATGATGAAGTCCATGCCGCCATGCCCCCCATCCAACTTCGTCGCCTGCTCCCCGTGCTGCCGCCAGAGGGGGTGCTCGTGCTTGGCCTTCAGCGATGCATCGAGCGGCTGCCAGTCGTGGGTCTCCTGGCCGTCGAGATAGAGGCGCGGCGGGTAGTCGCAGAAGGCGCCGCGGGTTCCCTGAACCAGGTTGATCCGGCTGTAGGGGCGCGGCGTGACCAGGTCGTATTGCAGCACGATCGTGCGGCCGCGCTCGGTCTGGATAATGGAGGTGTTCATGTCGCCGCCGACGTATTTTTCCCGGCGCTTGGGGTCATGCTCCGGCAGGTGACGATCACGGTATTCGGTCAGTCCCGCCGCCGAGCTGCTCATCGAGACCAGGCGGGCAAAGCGGTCGCCCCGATGGATGCCCATGTACCAGGCGACGGGGCCAAGTCCGTGGGTGGGATAGAAATTGCCGTTGTGGGTCAGGTACTGCGCGCGACGCCAGCCCCCGTGATCGGACATCAGCAGCGCCCGCAGTTCATGGATGTAGGCCGCTTCACCGTGGGTAATCGTCCCCAGCAGACCGGCCCGGATCATGTTGAGCACCAGCAGCTCCGTCTGCCCGTAGCAGCAGTTCTCGAGCATGACACAATGCCGCCGCGTCCGCTCGGAGGTGTCCACCAGCCGCCAGCAGTCGGCCAGCTTGGTGGCGGCGGGCACCTCCACCGCCACATGCTTGCCGCATTCCATGGCCCGCAGGGCCTGGGGAACGTGGCATGCCCACGGCGTGCAGACGTAGATCAGATCCACATCCTTCCGTTCGCAGAGACGTTTCCAGTCCGGCTCGATGGCCGGCGAGGGTTGGCCCGCCGACTCCACCCGCTCCCTCGCGGCCGCGATCGCCGCTGCGGCGATGTCGCTGACGGCGGTGATCCGCGCGCCCTCGACTGCCAGTAGATTGCGCAACAGGCCGGAGCCGCGTCCGCCCACGCCGATCATGCCGACCCGCACAACATCGCGACGCTCGAACGGCACGCCCATCATGGTCGCGCCCTGGGCCGGCGGCGTGGTCTTCACATAGGTCAACGCCGCTTCCGGACTTTCAAACACTTCACTCACGAGATCTGCTCCTGGCGGGACCGCATCCGTGCATCGGGCAATGGGTACTTTCCGAACGCGTGCCCGGCTTTAAGGTAACTGACGATGTTTCGTGACGCCTTTGCCGACAGGGCTCTCTCATATGGGTAGGCACAAGGGGAGAGAATGAAACCCCCGCCGGAGGCGCCCTGCTCAATGGCCGTGGCCACCCACCGTTCAACCTCCGCTTCAGAACCGCGGACCAGATCGTCATATTGAAGATTTCCGATCAGACATACGCGGTCGCCTATGCGCCGCTTGGCATCGGCAAGGTTGACGTCACCGCAAGGAGGCGGCTCCAGGACATTCAGTCCGTCGGTGCCGATGTCAGCGAATGACTCCAGGAAATGGCTTACCTTGCCGTGACTGTGGACAATGGTGTAGTTGCCCGGATAGGAATGCACCAGGTCAATCAGATGCCGGTCGTATTGCACGACAAACTCCTGAAAGTCTCCCGGCGACATGAGCGGCGGCAGGGCATATTCCGGGCCGTTGAAGTAATACAGGGGTCCCACGCCGTTCTTGAGGCAGTACTCAAGCTCACCCAGGATTCTCCCCTGCAGGGCGGCCAGCATGGTGCGAACTAGATCCCGCTGCTCCAGAGTCCAGATCGCAAGCGACTCTTCCGCGATATGTCCCGCCATGCACATGGGGTCTTCCATCGTGACCTGGCAGACCCAGAGGTCTCGCCCCCGTTCTCGGGCCTGCAGGAAGGCGCTCAGGTCGGGCCGTACCGGCTCGTAGGGAATGGAGAGGAACCTCTCCACGTCCTCAGGCTCGGTTATCCATCGCTTGATGGTGCCTCCGCCGCGCCAATCGCCGCGGCTGACCGACGTCAACGGTCCGGCTGGCGTATGCAGCACGCGTTCGATGTCGCCATTGGCGAGTGGCCGAGTCTCCTCCTTGAGCCGGACGGCGGAATGGTGAAAGGTTGAGGGAAAACTCCAATCGTGGATGATGTCCGCATGGCGTTTCGCCGCCGCCAGTACATCCTGATAGGAAGGGTCATAGGCGTCGGGACGACAGGGATCGACGTACACGAAGACCGGAACTCGATCGGGCTGTTCGCACCGCAAGGCGGCAAGCACGCGTTGTTCGGTGGTCATTTTCACGCTGCCAGGTCCACCATATTCATCTCACCATTTCACCAAAGCCACGCCGCCAGCAGGGATGGACAGCGTGAAGGACGGCGCCTGTCCATTCGGTAACGCCGGCTGGACATCGCCGGAAACCAGCACCGTTCGGGGCGCGCGGAGCAGGCTGACTGCATAGTCGGCAGCGACCGCGCCTGGATTAAACATGGCCAACAACTCTTCGTCGCCTGACCGCGCCCGGAAGGCCAGAACGCCGTTCCGGCTGGCCACTTGAACCGCGGCAAAGCCCGGCGTGGAACGTGGCGATACTTCCGTCAGGCTATATCGCCGGTAGTCTTTGGGATAGTCCCGTGTCTCGGGAAGGCGCAGCAGCGGCTTTGCCTGTCCGGTTGACGGAGGTTCCTGGGCCACATGCTCCGGCGAGCGGTCGGTGTCGGACAAGGCCAGTTGCCAGTTGCGGCGGTCATGTTCTCCAGCAGCAGTCTGCCGCATGCGCTCCCGGATTCTGAAAGGCAGATCGGTCGCCCAGACCCGGAAACGTAAATCTCCACAATTAAACAGTCCCGGATCGTCGGCGGCCTGGACGGCATCGAGATCGCCGGGGATGATGAAACGGAACTGATGGCACAGCTCACGCGCCTTGCTCCCGGCGGTGGCCGTACTGTCCATCAGTCCCACCACCCCCTGGTCGGTGAGCAGCCACACCTCGGCCATCTGCCAAGGCGCATGAGTCTGAGTCTCAGCCCAAGTCTCGGAGGTAAGCGCCGGGGCATAGCGAGTGGCCGCCACAGCGCATCGCCCAGTGACTACCTGTGCCAGGAAGGATCCTTCGCGACCCAGCGTTCCATAATCCGGTTCAATGCGATAGGACGACGCCATGTCGGCGACCCGCACATAAGGTCGCGCCAGATGCAGTGCCGAGAATCTTGACAAGTCGTCGGTCACGCGCATGGCGCTGACACGGGTATAGGTGAAGGAACTGGCGCTGAAGCTGGACGCCCATCCGTCAAAACGCAGCCGCAACCCCCGAATATCCGGGTCCGGCACAATATAGCGGTTACGAACCGGCTGCTCTTTGACCTGCCGCAGCCCCATCTGCTGATAGGCGTGAGCCCCCAGCATCAGGCCATACCGATCCCTGCTGATGTTGTTGCGCGCCATGTCATTGGCAATCTTCGCGTTCTCGCCGTCGCCGGTCACTGCCGCCACCATGGCAATCTCCAGCGGCCAGAACGTGCGCCAGGCATCTTTCCACCAGATGGCCGGTCCATCATTGAAGAAGTAGGGCGGTTCCATATTCAGCGGATAGTAGGGGACCGACTTGCGGAAGATGGCCTCCGCCTCCTTGCTGCCGGTCGCCCACCAGTAGAGATATAGCCCCCTGAGGTTGATGTTATGGTAGTACATCACCTCGAATTCCTGATGTTGTCCGCCATAGACCCGGTATCGGTACGGGAACATGCCGTTGGGCAACTGGTCGCGCCCCAGAGTATGGACGGCGCGGTGGGCCATCAGCAGGTATTTCTTCTCGCCCGTCAGCACCCAGCCGTGGACATAGACTGCCAGACTGTGAAAGACCAGGTTGATGTAGTTGTCACTGTCAGCCATCAGCTTGTTGTAGGCTTCAGGCGTGGAGTGAAAGAGGATGTTATCCAGGACGATCTTCCGCAAGTTAGCGAGGCGTTCCGCGCCAATCTTGGTCTTCAAAACCGGACAGTTTTCAATCTCCAGCAGTGGCAGGGCATAATTACCGATTGCCAGTGCGTTGATTCGGTTGGGCTGCCAGGTGACGGCCGCCTTGGCATCGGCGGGCTTGGTCTGCCACGTTTCAAACTGTCGGTCCAGCCAGGTCTGAAGCATGGCGAGCAACGCTTCATTGCCACGGAACTGGCTGTCCGGTGAAAGGTAAGCCCAGGTGGCGCATTCAAAGAAACCGTCCCACTCCTCCCAGGGCTTGCCGGCCATCGTGGTTTGCAGGCGATTGCCCATTGCCGCCGCCACGAGGTAGTCGCTCCAGGCCGCACCGGCGTTGGGCTGACCGGCCGGGGTCCGGACCTCTTCTTCAATGAAACGATCGTGCCAAGGTTTCTCCGGAAGCGGTTCCGCGGGCTTGATCAGTTCATATCCATCGATGATCTCAAGCGTGGCGGCGGCAGCCGCTCCTGGCTGGATCATGATAGCATTCAGCACTATCCACCCCATCGCGACTGCCAGCCACGTTCGCATTTGCACACTCCGGTTCCTTCGTTATCGGATGCAGACGACCGTCCCCGGCGGTAGCGGCCTCAGTTGATCCAGCGTAATCGCCTTGCGTCCGCCGCCCACGTCAACGTCATAGGTCAGGCGGCACGTCATCCCTCCCAGGAGGTTGGTCTGAGTGAAGGCCCCCGAACGGGCATTGTAGGTCATCGCCGTGATGACGGTGCCGGGCGCGAAGGAATAGTTCGACGCGCGCTCGATCGCCAGCGTGCCGTTCAGCGTGGCAGTATTGGCCACAACAATGGGCTTCAGGCCGGCCGGCGGCAGCGTCAGCCGGAGACCGACAACCTTGGGCGCCTCTTTGAACGTCAACGTGTTGGCGCGAATCTCGCCGCCGGCGTAGGCGAGCATGCCCGTGGTGGTTGATACATAGCTGCCGCCGACATAGATCGTTCCGGCGTCCAACAGCCCGCCGCTGACGGTATAGGCGTTGTACGAACCCGAGTTGACGCCCATCTGCAGCGCGTTAACAACCCGGTTGGTGCCGCCGGACTGATTGACGGTACACACGCTTCCCGCGCCGGCCCAGCCCATGTACATGTCCCCCAGGCTCATCTGGCCGCCCGAGATATTCAAGCCGGCTGCGCATGCCCCCGCGAAACTGAGGTAGAGGTTCGTGACGGTCAGCGTTCCGCCCGCAATTGCATAGACGGCTTGGGCGCCGGCCGCACTGCCCATCTTGATCGTCGGAGAGCAGTTGGCGCCACCGTTTTGAACAAGGTAGCTCTGGTTGGAGGCAGTGCACATGGCGAGGGCGGCAGTCTCCAGCAGCCCGCCGCTCAAGGTGTAAGTATTAGACGAGCCCGCATTGACGCCCATCGTCAACCCAGCAAGAATTCGGTTGGTGCCGCCGGACTGATTGACGGTACACACGCTTCCCGCGCCAGCCCACCCCAAGTACGCATTCGTGATGCTCATCAGGCCGCCGGAGATGGTCAAGCCGGCCGTGCAGGCCCCTAGATACCCGACTTGAAGTTCCTTTGCGGTCAGCCTGCCCCCCTCCATGCTCAGATGGGCTACCTGGCTCTCCTTGTTCCCGATCCGACACCCGTTGGGCGCCATGACATTTGCGGCCCCAGACACGGTCAATATTCCCGTGGCACCGATCCCGAGATCGCCCACGGTGAGGTTGGCAGCGGTCAGCGACCCGTTAGTGATCGTGTATGCGGCATGGGTTCCGTTCTGGTGTCCAAGTGCCAGCTCCTGGAAGTAGTTCACGCCCCCGTACTGATTGAAATAGCTGCGCGCGCCGGCGGAGTTTCCCATGTAGCATGTGACGCTCGACGTAACCGCCCCGCCGGATTGTTCGATCCCGCTCTCCTCCGAGCCGACCTGGGTGCCGTAACCGACATATATATACGGCGCCGACAACCGGCCCGCCACCAGAGCCCTGCCACTCCCCGCGAGTCCATTATAGCTGTAGCCGATGACACAGTAACGGCTCACATCGAGGTCACCTGACGACTGGATGGCGACAGTACCGGTCGATGACAGCCCGGCGTATACGTCCTGAACCGACCGAGCATCAGTTAAGTTGGCGGTGCAGCCAGAATGATTCAGGCCGACATCTGCCCGATCTCCCGCGACAGGCACCGCGTTAATATCCCAATTGGCCGCCACGGCCCAGTCCCCGGAGGGGAGCGTCTTCCACACATGGGAATCGGCCTGCACACCATCGAACAGCGCGCCGATCATCCCGCAAGTCAGAGCTAATGATCGAAGTCTGAGGCTCATCGTGCTATCTCCTGTTGTTTGTACCTGCCTGACACACCTTTGCTCCAGCAGTGAACAGCATATTGTCCCGCCCGATAATATGAAATGGATTGCATTGCCCAGTTGTTGGACTATATTGCGCGGGTATGCGGAACGCGCGCCTGCTGCTGCTGAACCGCGAGTGGATCCTGCCCACTCGCCACGTGCCCGCCCGCGATCTCTACGTGGTGGCCGGGGGACGGCACTGCGTCTCGCCCGACTATCGCATTGCCCATCGTCCGTCGCCGACCTGTGCGCTTGCCTATGTGTTGTCCGGCAAGGGCGCTCTCAGGCGCGGCCGGCGGGAACACACCGCCGGGCCGGGTACGGTTCTGGCTTTGTTCGAGGGACAGAATGCCTATTTCTGCACTGATCCACGGGATTTGCTGCGATTCCTGTGGGTCAGTTTCCGCGGCCGCGCCGCCGCCGCGCTGCTGCAGCGCGCGGGGCTGACGCCGGCTCACCCGGTGCTTGGCGGCGAGGGTCTCGCGGAACTGCGCAGCCATTTTACGGAACTACACTTGCTTGGCAGCGGCGGAGGCCCCGGCGTCTCGTGTGCCACCCTCGGCAAGCTCTGGATGATCATCAGCATTCTGATTGACAGGCATGCCGCGCGGCGCGCGCAGCCGGGCGCCGACAGTCCGCGCGAGTTCGACCTGGTCGCGCGGGTGGCGCGCTATCTGACCGATCGCCTGGGCGAATCCGTTACGCTGGAGCAGGTGTCGCGCGAGTTCCACATCAGCCGCTATGCCCTGGTGCGCCTGTTCCGCCGCGAGATGGGACAGTCCCCCATAGACTACCTGATCGACGAGCGCATCCGCCTGGCGCAGCGTCTGCTGACGGAACAGGATATCGGCATCGCCGAAGCCGGCCGGCGCGTCTCCTATGACGACCCCGCCTACTTCTCGCGGCTCTTCAAGCGTCGATGCGCCCTCAGCCCGCAGCAGTTCCGTCAGCGGCGGTAAAGCTCGCGGGACGTGACAGTTCGGAACATGCAGGACTTCGATATTCTGCGGTTCGATTGGGTCGCGAGTTGCCGCCGATTACGAACCGCAGATTGCCGAATAATGATTTTAGAATCATGAAAGAAGGTCCCTGTAACGGCAATCCGGCGTTGTGTGCGCCTGCCGGACATGCCTTGGCCCCAACCGTCAGCGGCGATAAAGCTCGCGTCACGAGGCCGTCACACGCCGCGAGTGCATGCGCCGGAACTGGGCGGGGCCCATGCGATAATGGCGCGCGAAGACATGCGAAAAGTGATAGCGGTCGCAGAAGCCGGCGCTATCGGCGATCGCCTTGACGCTCAGGTCCGACGACAACAGCAGAAACACCGCGCGGTCGAGGCGCATGCGCGCATAGTCCTGTTGCGGCGTGTGCCCCATGGTCTGCTTGTACAGCCGGATGAAGGCATTCAGGCCCATCCCCGCGCGCCGGGCCAGTTCCACGTTCGACAACGGCGTCGCCAGGTTGGCTTCCATGTGACGCAGGGTGCCGTCCATGCGTTCGTCAAGCCGCTCGAACGTCAGATGGTCGCCAGGCACGCGGTATAGCACCTCGTAAGCCAACGTGTGCGCCAACAGGGAGGTTCGCAGGTTCAGCGCCTGGTCCGTCTTGAGGCGCCGGCGCAGCTCCTCGAACAGCAGACGCATCGGCTTGCTCGGCGGGCACGAGTAGATGCCCGGCGCCAGGCGCAGTTGGCGCGGGGTCGTCATGAAGTGCATACAGAAGTGCGTGACCGATCGCTCCAGACGCGCGGCGCAGTTGGTCTGCGGCGGGATCAGATAGCATCGCGACGGCAGCAAGTCCGTGCGCTGCCCGTTCAGCAGCATGTGGGCGCCGCGATCCGTGTTCCAGTAAAACCGCCAGTATGGCGCCGTCAGGTTGTCGAAATGCCATGCATGCAGCCGGATCCAACCGCCGTCAACGACGCGCACCGAGACCTCGTGCGGCGGCTGCAACGCCAGGAGAATCGGGTTAACGCGGGCTGAAGACAATACGGACATGGCGGATGCGCGCATAATAGGCGGCGACACGAATATGCACAACAGAAATATTCCCGCGCATTACCCGCGGCGCGCCCAAATGCTATCCTCTTAACAATAGCGGAATCAATCCGCAACGGAGGAAAGAGCATGAAGACCATAGGCGGCAAGTCCAGGATACGGTTGGCGACGGCGGCGGGCATCTTTTCGGCAGTCGTTTACCTCGGCGGGGCGGCGGCCTCGATGGCGGCAGCCCTGTCGGCGGATGGCGACTTCAACGCTCAAACGGCAGGCAATCCTCTGATTGCCCCGTGGAACTCGCCGAATTCCTTGAACTTGGCCAAGTGCGCCGAGATTTCGCAGAGTCCGTTCACGAACCTGTTCGCTCAGAACGGAAAAGGCGCTTTCTGGACGAATACGGCTGGACCGTATTTCATCCAGAGTGTGACCCCCATCACGCCGGCGGTCGCCGGCACGGTTTACATGAATGCGGACGTCAAGATTCCTTTTGCGGGCACGGGCGGGTTCCGGTTGTTCTTGTCGCAGGCGGGCGGATCCAAGGCTCAGGTGGTGCTACACATTCGTTCGGATGGCATCTATGCCCAGAGCGGGTCGTCAATTGTGGGGCAGATGCCTGTGTGCGGCGTGATGGTGGGTGAATGGTACAACCTTCAACTGGCCATCGATATGAACGCGATGAGTTACTCGGGGGCGGTCATCCGGGCGAGCTCGTCGGAACGGACTCGTTTCCCGGCCAAGGTCTTCTCAACCGCCACGAACTACATTACGCACCTTGGCACCGACGTCACCGTCGGCAATGTCGGCGCCTGTATTGACAACTGGGTGTTGTCCGACACGCCACTCGCATCTCCGCCGTGTATCGACACCGGGTATCTCTCATACGACGGCGATTTCGGGTTTCAGACCACCAATGCGACGCTGACCACGCCCTGGACTAGAGGCGGGAATCCGCTTCCCACATGCAGCGCCGACTACCAGAGCCCCTTCACCAACGCCTTCGCGAACAACGGCAAAGGCGGCAATCTGGCCAGTCCCGCCGCGTCCTACCCCTATTTCTATCATGCGTTCCCAAGCGTCTCCAACGTCACGTTTGGCGCCGTCTACTTCAATGTGGACGTCATGATCCCCACGAACACCGCCGAAGGTGGCGCGCGGTTGTTTGTTTCGGGAAGCGGCGGCAGCAGTCCTTCGGCGCTTGTCCGAGTCAGGACCACCGGCATTTTGCGGAAAGCTACGGTACAATTGGCGCCGCCGTCTGCCGCGTTCAGCGTGGCCAATGGTACAACATTCAACTGATGCTCGATCTGGCCGGTAACACCTATTCTGGCGCGGTCATCAACGCCTCCACCCAGGAGCGGACAGCCATTGCCAGCCGATCCTTGATCTTTTCCAACCAGATCGTCAACACCATCGGCACGGATGTGGATACGTCCGTCGGCAACAGCGGCATTCAGATAGACAACATGGTACTGGGCGTTTTGCCGATACCAGCGCCGCCATCAGTTTACAAGGGCTATATCACCGCCGACGGCGACTTCGGCATCCAAAGCGAGGGCGTGACCATGCGTTCGCCCTGGAACGCGCCGCTAGGGCAAACTCCGTGTGGCAGCGCTGGCGCGCAGAGTCCGTTCGAGAACGTGTTCCAGAATAACGGCATGGGCGCCTACTGGACGAACACGCTTTCCGGACCCTTCTTTGGCCAGTCCGTGGTGCCGCCGCTGCAGTCCAACGACACCCGAACGGTCTACGTCAACTTCGACGTGATGAAGCCCACCAGCTCGAACGGCGGCTATCGCGTGGTTCTGGCGGAAGCGTCATATCGGGCGGCGGTGGAGCTATTCGTCAACAGCGCGGGACTTTACGCGCGCAGCGCGGCGGGCAAGGGTACGTCCATCTGCGCGGTCGAACCGGGTGTCTGGTACAACATTCAACTGGAGTTGAACCGAACGAATAGTACGTATTCGGGTGTCGTGACCCGCGACGGGACTTTCAAGAAGTATCCCATTGCCAGTCGCGCGTTGATGACCAACATCACAATCGGCATCGTCTTCACGGACACGGGAGATGCAACCGCCAATGGCTTGCCCCAGGCCAACACGGGCTTCGCGGGCGACAACTGGGTGATCGGCAACCTGCCGCTGGCCCCGGCGCCGTTCCCGCCCGCCGGGACGCTGATCATGATGCGGTGACGATCATGGCTGGCGATCCGCTCGCCAGCCGATCGTGCACCGTCATCAGCTTGCCCTCCATAGCGCGAAGCGCGGCGGAGGGTCGCCGTAGCCGTCACACCGAAAACGCCAGAGCGTTGCGAAGACAGGTTCCTGAACGCCCACCGGTGGCGCCGTCCCAGAGGTCCGGCGCTACCATTCCGGCCCGCCGCCAAGTAGGGCGGGACCTACGGGACCGCCCCCGTCGGCGGCGCGACTGTGGTGCAGGCGGCGGCGCCTGTCGGTTGACGATTACGGGCGACGATTACGGTTGACGATTTGAACATGTCTCCTCGTTTGCCGTAATCGTCGACCGATTGCCATTATGCCTTCAGCCTGTCACGCCAATACGCTCGTTCACTCGCGCGTGGATAGAACTGGTGGCGGGCGAGTGTCCGCGCGAGCAGTCTCTGCGCAATCAACGTGCATGGTTCGATGGCACAGGCGCGCGACTCTCACAGTCTTTGGGTGTAGGACAGGAAAGTGAGAAGTGGGAGGGTAAGCGCAAGAAAGAGTTGCCGCGCACGGTCTGAAGAGGCTATAATGATGTAAGAGTTATCTTACAGGAGTTATTGGCCATGGAACAAGCGGA
>JAQULY010000056.1 GCA_028718445.1 Kiritimatiellia bacterium | reverse complement strand
CCTGGGTTTGCGCAAACGTCGATACCAAGCCTCTTGTGCTACCGGAAAGCACTTCACCCGACGTGGATAGGATTGTACTTTCCTCCCGTTGTGTTGCGATGCAGCCCGGTCCCGGGCAGGATGTGGCTGTGGGCTGGCGAAGTCCCAAGGCCGGCAAGGTCAGCATCGGCGCCCGCGTGACTCACGGTGGCCCCCGCAGGGGCAGCAAGGGCTTCGAGTGGTTGATCGTGCATCAGAGCAAGGACGGCGCGAAAATCCTGGCTAACAGCGAGCTTACCCGGGGTCGATCCATGTCACTGCCAGTCTCCCCCGCCGACCAGAAATTGCCGGAGGTTGTCGTCGCGGCCGGCGATTTGTTGGCGATGGTCATCAGCTCAAGGGGCGACCACACGTGCGACAGTGCGTCGGTCAACCTTTGCATCACGGAGATTGGCGGTAAAGGCCGCACGTGGGACCTGGCAAAGGACGTGGTCGACAGCATCCAGGCGGGCAATCCACACGCCGACGGGTTGGGCAATCCGGGCGTGTGGAACTTCTGTTCAGTCGCGGCCAACACCTGGCCGCGTTTCGTCTGCGCGCCGCCGATCGATACGGCCTCGCCGGCGACCACCGCCCGGGAATTCCGCAAGGAACTGGCCGCAAAAGGGTTCAAGACGATTCGGCAGCGCGCCGGCGAACATTCCGAGCAGTCGTGGAAAGAGGCGATGGCGGCACATCATCGGAGCAGGACTCTGCCGCCACATCCCAAGCCGGCCGCCGGTTTTGAGCCGGCGATGCGGGTGGAGGTTCCCTGCGAGCGACTCACCGCCCAGTGGAACCTGGGTTCATGGTACATTTTGCGAAGATCGCAGCAGGACAAGAACGGGAAATGGTCGTTCAACGACTATCCCTACGGCGTTCTGGCGGCGGAAACCCATCTGATTCTGGAAGCACTGGACATGCAGGGCAGGCACAAGGAGGCGGCGGACGGTTTGAACCAATGGCTGCTGCTCCCGCCGGACCCAGGGTATCCTACGGGGCTTTTCTCCGATGGAAAAGGTTGCCTCACCAACGCAAAAGGCCCTGCTGGTGCTGGTGGCCACTCGGACGGCAGACACCCCTTGGGCGCGGGCGCCATTATGCTTGCCATGTCGCAGCACTATCGGCTGACCGGGGACGTGGCATGGCTCAAGGCCAATGCCCCGCGCATGAAAGCCAATGCCGAGTGGATCCTGCGCCAGCGGCAACTGCTGGCCGGCAACATTCCAGGTGGACAGCGCTTGTGGAGCAAGGGCCTTCAGCCGGCGCACATATTGACCACAGACGGTGGCGGTCTTCTTATGCAGTTCTACATAACCGAGGCATATTACTGGCTGGCCGTGAAGAACATGGCTGAAATGCTTGCCGCGATCGACGCGGCTGAAGGCGCCAGGATGGCGGCTGAGGCCGAGGCCTATCGGAAGGATCTGGCAGCGGCAGTGGAACGATCCATAGCGCTGTCGCCGGTGGTGCAGGTGCGCGATGGGACCTATCGCTCGGTGATCCCACCGTGCGCGTCCATGCGCGGACTGGCATCCCAGGCATGGGGCTGGCGGCGGCGCGGTTCCGACAGCCACTATGGCCCTTTGGCATGGGACACGGTTCCGTCGGCCGCGGCACTGATCAATCCGGCTGGTGTGCTGTCCGCGAATGATCGCCGGGTTCAGGGCTTCCTTGACGTTTTGGAGGACCGCCTGCTTCTGGAAAACGGGAATGTCCTCGGAAGGTATCGCGGCAGTTGCCGTCCCGAGGACCAGTGGTTCTCCTACGGCAGTTGGCAGCATCAATGCGGTCTTGAGCGGCACGTGAGCATTCACCTGCAAGCGGATGACGCGCCGAACTTCCTCCGCTCGATGCTGAATCAGTACGCGGTGGACATGGTGCCGGGGGAGTACACCTTTATGGAGCATCCGGACGGCGGACCGCTGGACAAGATTTTTGAGGGAGCGGCCTTCATCGAGCGGTTCAGGCAGATGCTGGTGATGGAGGATGGCCAGTCGCTTTGGCTGGCGCGGGCGACGCCGCGGGACTGGCTCCGGCAGGATAAAAAGATTAGCGTCACGAATGCCCCGACCTTCTTTGGCACGCTGGCCTACGAAATCGTCTCCGACGTCGACAATGGCAAGATCGCGGCAACTGTGCAAATCCCAGCGCGCAATCCGCCCAAGTCGGTGTTCCTGCGGCTCCGGCATCCCCAGACACTCTCGATCAAGAGCGTGAAGGTCAACGGCAAGCCGTGGGTTGAGTTCAACAAGGACAAAGAGCTGATTGAACTGATAAGTTTGACCGGCAGCGTTGGTGTTGTGGCCAAGTATTAAAGAGGAGAACAAATGAAAAGATTTGCAGCGCAGATGACCGGGCAACCATTCGCTTTGGCCGCATCTTCACCCATACAATTTTTATCATGGCAGTCTTTGCGATGGCCATACTCGGCGGAGCGCCGCTGGCGGCCGACATCCCGACAACCGGTCTGGTGTTGTGGCTGGATGCCGCGGATCAGGCGACTATCGTCAAAAGCAATGACAACTCGGTCGGCAAATGGACGGATAAAGTGATTGCCACGCGCGCCTTGATTCAGAAGACACATAAACTCCAGGATCTGGCCGCCAAAAATAGGATAACGATTGCGGCAATGATGAAAACGGCGCTAACCAAGGAGGTTAAAGCGATGCTGGCCGCGGAAGCATGCGCCGGGGATCAGATCCAATTCCCTGGACAAAAAACCGACTACAACGGATTCGACAAATATGCATTCACCGTCGACGGCTGCCAGGCGGTCGTCGTAGTTCCCCAAAAAGAATTACCCGGACGTCCCTGGATATGGCGCGCGGAATTCTTCAATGCCTTCCCGGGAGTCGATCTGGCCTTGCTCGAAAAGGGATTCCATCTCGGCTTCATCGGGGTTGGCAACACCTATGGCTGCCCCGATGCCTTGGCGCATTGGGATGTGTTCTACAAAGACATGACGCAGAAATACGGGCTATCCCAAAAACCCGCCCTCGAAGGACTGAGTCGCGGCGGCCTCTATATCTACAACTGGGCGGCGAGAAATACCGACAAGGTTGGCTGTCTCTATGGCGACGCGCCGGTCTGCGACTTCAAAAGCTGGCCCGCGGCCAAGGGGAAAGGCAAAGGCAGCAAAGGCGATTGGGATTCCCTGCTGACGTACTATCACTTCGCGTCGGAACAAGAGGCCCTTGACTACAAAGGAAACCCAATAGACAACCTCAAGCCTTTGGCTGCCGCGCGCATTCCCATCATCCATGTCTATGGCGATGCCGACGATGTGGTTCCGTGGCAGGAGAATACCCTGCTCGTCAAGGAACGTTACGAAAAACTTGGCGGCAAGATCACCTTGATTCCCAAACCCGGCGTGGGCCACCATCCGCATGGGCTTCCCGATCCGACGCCCATAGTCCAATTCATCATGAAAAAGGCCGGCCACTGAACCCATCGGACTCCGTAACTATTGTCGGCAGGAAACATGAACAGACTCTTTCACGACAACTGGGACCGCGTGCCGGTCGGTGTGCCACGCTACGGCGTGGGGGAATGGGACCATCTCGTCCACGGCAATCATCGCGCGGTCGTGAAGGTGACGGAGAAGACCTCCGCCGTATGTGCCTACCTGCCGTGGCGCCGGCGCGATCGCCATCCGGAATGCAAGCATGTCCGCGTGGTGGATGCGGCGACCGCCGCGGTTGTCGCAAACAGTCTGGTTGTTGCCTGCAACCGGGAATACGGCGAAGTGGTTTTCGAGCCGGTGAGCGGCGCGGGAATTTATCACATTTACTACTTTGTCCCCGCCGAGGACGTCAACGCCCACGCATGGCCGCGTTGGGCCTTTCCTATCACGCGCTACAAACCGCCGTGCTGCACAGCCAGTCCCGCGTGGCTGGCCGCGAACAACCTGACGGACGAGCGCATTCGTTCCCTGCCGCCCAACGAGGTAAAATGGGATCCGAATTACGTGATGCCCGAAGGCGAGTTCCCGAGTTGTCCCGGCAAGGTCTATCCCGCTGGCTGGCGTTCGCTGCCCCAGGCGAACCTGGTTGAATTCCAGTCAAGAACGGAGTTCGACTCGTTCTATCCCATGGAGGTCGTGGCAACACAGGCAGAGCGCCTCAGGCTCGAGCACCTCTGCCGTTACCGGCCCATGGTGCTGTTCCCAGAAGGTCGGTTGCGTCCCATCCGCATGACCGATGCTCTGCCCCAGCATTGGGCGGTTCGACGTCCGGAGGACTTGGATGGTTTCACCGACACTGTCTGCCGGAACGAGTATTTCATTTTCCAGGTCGGCGTCTATGCGCATAAGGGCACGGTCGTTGGTCTCAAGGTGTCATGGTCCGGACTGAAAGGACCAGGGGGAGGGGAGATTCCGCCCTCCGCCATCACCTGTTTGAACACGGAGGGCACGGATCAGCGCGGCAAGCGGTTCGTCAAGACCCTGCATGTGGAAACGCGCAAGGTGCAAGCGTTGTGGTTCGGCGTGGATATCCCTCGCGACGCGACGCCCGGCCGCTACGAGGGCACTGTGCGGGTTGGAGGCGAGAACGCGGAAGGGCAGGTGATCAGGCTGTCGCTGGAGATCACGGATGAGATTCTTCCCGACCATGGGGACAGCGACCATTGGCGCTTGAGCCGATTGCGCTGGCTGAACTCGACGCTCGGGCTGGATGACGAAACCTGCCCGCCGTACACGGATGTCCAGGTGAAAGGTCTGAAGGCCTCCATTCTGGGACGCGAGATTGAACTGGGGCAGGACGGTTTTCCCGCGCGGCTGGTCAGCTTCATTGAGATGTTCGCAACTGGCGAGCGCGGACGGGACATTCTGGCGGCGCCGGTTCGTGCGAGCGCCATGCTTGAGGACGGCAAGGCCACCATCACGCTTGGTGGCTGCGCGCTTGCGTCGCTGACGCCGGCGCAGGCGACATTCCGTTCGGCATCCCCGTCCGGAAGCGTTCTTCACGCCACGCACGAAACCGCCGTCGAGTCGGAAGGGGTTATCGTCAGCCGTATTCGCATCCGGGCGGAGCGGTCAATTTCGTTGAAGACGATGCGATTGGACGTGCGCCTGCCCGCGGATGTGGCGCGACTGATCCTGTGGCCGTCCGATAACCCGAATGGCGACGCGTGTCCGGAGTCATATGAAATCGAGGCTCACAAGCTGGCCCGTCTCTGGATCGGCGACTACAACGCCGGACTGGCCCTGCGTCTGCCGCCGGGCGAGAACGGCTGGGTAAACAGGCGTCAAGGCCGCCTGCGGCTGACAAAGGACGCGACGGCGTGCGCGATGGCGTTGGAGAGCGGGCCGATGGCGCTGGCGGCCGGAGAGGAAGTGGAGTTTACCGTCGAGTTCTATGTGACGCCCTTCCATCCCTTGCCCCGCGCCCACTGGAATTGGCGATACGATCATGCTCCTTATTCGACATCGCTCGATATTCCGCAGGGCATTGCGGCCGGAGCGACGATCTTCACGCAGCATCACGATGCGGAAGCCAACCCGTACATCTGCTACCCGCTGCTCACCGCCGATCGGCTCAAACAAATGGCCGATCAGGTCCATGAGGCGGGCGGCCTGTTCAAGTTCTACGATACCGTGCGCGAGTTGAGCGTTCGGGCGCCCGAATTATGGGCCTTGCGCAGCCTGGGCAATGAGATCCTGTCGCCATCGGTCGATCAATTGGGGTACGACGATCTTGCCGATCTTCCCTTGGAGTACCAACTGCGGAATCCGTATCTTCATCCCTTCACCGGCATGCCGTGGATGGGCGAGCATGGCGCCGGGAGCGGGTATCGCTCGTGCTGGCATTCGGTAAACAAGTCGGCCGACCTTCAGGACGGATCGCTGATGATCGACGGTGCGTCGCGATGGAGCAACTTCTTTATCGAAAGCCTGCGTTGGCTCATGCAGCATGCCGGTCTTGATGGGCTCTATTTTGACGGTCACACCTTCGATCGGGTCGCTTTGCGCCGGGTGCGCAAGGTACTGCTGCGCGGCAAGCCGCAGGCGTTGATCGACAACCATGGCGGGCCTTCCGACATGGACCGCACGCCATTTTATGACAGCCTCTGGTTCGGCGAAGGCGCGGACTATTCAAAGGACCCCGACTACTGGCTGACTGCGGTTTCCGGCATTCCCTTCGGTTTGCCGGGCGAAATGCTGATGTCCACCGGCGGCGCGGTGCGCGGCATGATTTATGGAATGTCGCATCGATATGGGTGGTCAGGACCTGAGGCAGACCCTTCCGAACTCTGGCGGTGGTGGAGCGATTTTGACATTGCCAACGCCCGGATGATCGGGTACTGGCAAGACGCTTGCCCGGTGAAGGTCAACCATGCGCGGATCAAGGCGACCGCCTACCTGCACCCTGGCAAAAGATTCGCGGTAGTCCTGGCCAGTTGGGCGGATGCGCCGGTAACGGTCAGCGTTGACGTTGACTGGCAAGCCATCGGCCTGTCATCCGGAGACGTGGTTGCCCGGATGCCGGAAATCGCGCCTTTTCAGCACGCGCGCGAAGATGTCGCCCTCGACGCGGTGACGATTGAGCCGGGCAAAGGCTGGATCGTTGAGGTCAATCGGAAGGGTGCGCATGAGTGAAGAGGCACGCGCCACGGCCAACGATGCGCTCCCGGTTCGCGCGGTGGCGGAACTACTGGAGCGCCGCGTGCCCAAGGTGGCAGCGTCGTTCGACCTTTCCATGATTGCGCTGGATGCCGTGACCGGACTGAACGTGTTTGAGGTCCGGAACAGCGCCTGCAACCGGATCACCGTCAGCGGCTCCAGCGGTGTGGCGCTGGCGATGGGCGTGAACTGGTACCTGAAGACGGTCTGTCGCGCCCACATGAGCTGGTGCGGCGACCGCATGGACGTGACGCCCGCCGACATCGGGCCGGTCCCGGGCGGCAAGCTGCGCGTCGTTTGTCCGCACCGCCACGTGGTCTATCTCAACTACTGCACGCAGAACTACAGTGCATCCTGGTGGGACTGGCCACGCTGGGAGCGGGAGATAGACTTCATGGCGCTGAACGGCGTGACTATGCCGCTGGCGATGGTCGGGCTGGAAGGCGTGTGGTACCACGCGCTGCTGGAGATGGGGTTGACGGACGACGAGGCGCGATCGTTTCTCGTCGGTCCCGCTTTCCTTGCCTGGCAGTGGATGGCGAATATTGACGCTCACGGCGGGCCGCTGCCCAGGTCCTGGATCGAGTCCCATGTGGCGCTGGGCCGGCGGATCGTCGAACGCGAGCGGGCCTTCGGGATGACCCCGATCCAGCAGGGATATTCCGGGCACGTTCCGGAGATCTTCAAGATGAAGTTCCCCTCTGCAAGCATAGCGCAGAAGCCCTCCTGGTGTTCATTCCCCGGTACGTGGCAACTTGATCCTCTGGATCCGCTGTTTGCCGAATCTGGACGCGTCTTCATGGGATGGCAGAAGAAACTCTTCGGGCTGGGCGGCCTGTATGCCGCCGATCCGTTCCACGAATCCGAGCCTCCGCGGCCAGGCGAGACGTATCTGCGGCAGGTGGGTGAGGCCATTCAGTCCATGCTGGACACGGCGGATACTCGTTCAGTGTGGGTGATGCAGTCGTGGTCGCTCCGGAAAGAGATCGCCTGCGCCGTTCCCAAGAAAAGACTGCTGGTTCTCGATCTGGGCGGCGCGGGATGGCGCCAGACCGAGGGTTTCTGGGGACACGACTTCGTGGTGGGGCAACTGCATAATTTCGGAGGGCGGACCAATCTGCACGGGGATCTGGCCGCGGTTGCCGGCAACCCATTTCTGGAGGCCGGAACAACGTGCCCGCAAGCACAAGGCATGGGCCTGTTCATGGAAGGAATCGAGCAGAATCCGGTTTTCTACGACCTGGTGTTCGACATGGTTTGGAGGAATGGGCCGGTTGAACTCGACGACTGGTTGCGCGGGTATGTCCGACGGCGGTATGGAGTCGAGGGCGGTCCGGCGCTGGAGGCCTGGATGCTTCTCAAGGAGAGCGCCTACCGGCCTGGCACCAGTGACGTCGAATCCAGTTCGATCATCGCGGCGCGTCCGGCGCTGGAGGTCAAGAAATCCGGACCGAACGCGGGTTTCCGGATGCCCTACGAGCAGAACGCGCTGGCGCGGGCCTGGAGCACACTCCTGAACGCGGCGGACTCCTGCGGCACGGCGGACGGCTATCGTTTCGACCTTGCGGATGTGGGGCGCCAGGTGCTGTCGAATCTGGGACAGACGTTGCAGCGCGAGGCGCGAGCGGCTTTCGAGCGGAAAGACGCGCAGGCGTTCGATCTCGCGACAGAGCGGTTCCTGGATCTGCTGCTGGACGTGGATACTCTGGTAGGAACCCGTCGCGAGTACCGGTTCTCGCGCTGGATATCCGAGGCGCGGGGGTGGGGGACAACGGACCAAGACCGGCGCCTCTATGAAAAGAACGCGTCAATGCTGGTTTCCATTTGGGGGCCGGAGGACGGTTCCACCATTTTCGACTACTCCTGGCGGGAGTGGTCGGGGCTCATCCGTGACTACTACCTGCCACGTTGGGAGATGTTCTTCCGACTCCTGGCTGGGGAGCTCGCGGCGGGTCGGGAGTACACGGAGGCGGGGCTTCCGCTTGCGTATGGCCGGGAGGCGTGGCAGGCGAACGAGTTCTACGCGGCTCTAGCGCGCCGGGAAACCGAATGGGTCAACGCGCCCAAAACCGACGTCCCAACGGCGTCAGACGAAGATGCCATCGCCTTGTCCGGGAGATTGACGCGGAAATGGTGTCAATCTGAAGGTGGAGGCTCCAAGCCTCACAAATAAGGCATCTCATCCGGTTGGCTCTCCACTCTTTTCGAGCGGTAGCGAAGAGGACTCAAACCGTGATGTTCGCGAAACTGGCGCGAGAAGAAGGACACGTCCCGATAACCCGTGGCCTCCGCCACCTCGCACACGGACATGTCGGTTCGCCGAAGCAGCCGCTCGGCCCGGCGCAAACGCAATCCGGTCATGTACTGCCGCGGCGATTCTCCGGTTACATGCTTGAAAATGCGCGGGAAGCGGCTCACGCTGTACCGGCTTTGGCGCGCCAGTTCGGCGACGGACGGCATTTCGCATAGGTCCGCGTTTATGCGCGTGACAGCCTGTCTGACCAGCCGCACGCAATAGGGCGAGACCTGCGGCGCCGGGGAAGCGGTGGAAATGTCGGTGGCGACATCCAACTCGATCAACAACGAGGTAAACAGGGCTGCCGCCAACGTCGCGACTTTCTCCTCGTAAGGGGGCGTTGTGACCGTCGCGGTCCCGAAATGAGTGCACACCTCAACCATCCGGCGTGCAATGGCTATCGCCAGTTCAGGATCGTCCAGATCTATGAACTCAGGAGGAAGCGCCGCATGACGTGGCCGGAGACGTCCACGCGCATCCACCAAGTCGAAGTGCATGAAGCTCAGACTGACCGGACGAGCGGGATCCTGCGTGGCGGTATAGGCCCAGCCCGGCCGCAACCACAGACACACACCGGGCCGCAGGGAAACCCACCCCGTGCGCAGGCGCATGCGGCCACACCCCGCCCCAATGACTAACAGGTCGAACCGGGGCACCTCTCTCCCCGGAGGCTCCCACAGGTGCCCCACGGAATGGCCGCGAGCCCAGTGACTGCTGCCCACGGCCAGAAGACGGACTCGATGTCGTTTCCAGTCGATTCGCATGGGTTCCATGGTAGCCGATTAGTACCAAAAAGGAAGCGAATAGGTTCATTATCTCGCGCAATCTCCGTTGGTACAATGGGGCGCATAGGATATGGAGAAGGCGAGAGGAGTATCAGAATATGAAGACGGTGGCGGGAACAGGGCTGCTCGGGGCGGTAGGCGGATTGATCCTGTTGCTGCATGTGACCGCCGACGCCAAGACTCTGTTCTTGGCGAACTACGACGGCGACACGGGAACGGGCGGGCTGGAGGCCGACTTCGCCACAGGGTTCTGCACGCATGCGCCCTACTACACCAATGGCGTCTCTCTGGCCCCGGGCAGGTTCGGCAACGGGCTCCATCTACCCAGCAATACGACGGTCAATGCCCGGCTGTGGCACTACTCCCCATCCGGCGAGCAACGGCACAACGTCCACGGCGACCAGGGCACGCTCGACTTCTGGTGGACGCCCGACCGGCCATCGTCGGAAATGGTCGCCTTTCGCACGCTTTGCTCGATCCGCAACGTTGCCGGGAACGCGTTTCTGACCCTCAGCGTCCGCCTGGGGCTCAACCCCCCGCACGACCCCTACCTGTTTCTGTCGAGTGACGTCATCAATGGCGGTGGAACGCTCTACAAGCCATACAAACTGTCCCACTTCAGCGCCGGTGAGAACATCCATTTCGCTGTGACGTGGAACAACGTCAACGGTGTGCAAGCGTTCGTGAACGGCGCAGCCCAGGTGCTGGAGAACGTCGCGTGGGGTTCCTACACGCAGGACATGATCGCGGTGGGCTGTTCCCACGACAAAGCCGCGGGGAACGCGGATGGCGTGGTGGACGCGTTCCGGATCACTGACGGTGTGGAATATACCGGCAACTTCACGCCGCCGCAGGTCGCGTATGCCACGCCGGCCGCCCCCTTAAGCGCGCACACGCTCTTCCTGGCCCATTTCGACGGGGATACAACCGAGGACGGCCTGGCCGCCGACGTTGCGAGAGGCGGTGGCCTGCCGCTGCAAACCACCGGGGTGATGCGCGCGTCAGGACGTTTTGGCAGCGGCGCTCATATCCCACATGGCACAAGCGCCAACGCATCGCTGAGGTTCAATGCTCTGCGCAACATCCGCAATGACAGGGGAACGCTCGACTTCTGGTGGATTCCGGACCATGCCAAGGCGGACTTCTCAAGCGGCGGGCGTTTGGTGTCGATCGGAAATACCTCCGCGACCGCCCCGAAGTTCATCGAGCTCTGGGTGTCCACACTCGGTGGCGGGTTGGTCATGGATGGGAGCACGGGAGCGCGCGTGCAAACGGGCGTGGACTTTCCGGTCTGGACGTCCGGTCAGCGCATTCACATCGCGGTCACATGGGACCATTCCAGCGGGGTTCAGCTTTTCGTGAACGGAGCGGCGAAGGGACTCGTCAGTCGGACCTGGAGCGCCACTTCCCACACCCAGAACGTCATCGCCGTGGGTTCGGACGTGAGCGGCGGCACAGCGTGGACGGCCGATGGAGTAATTGACGAGTTGCGTATCACCGGCGACGTGGAATTCGCCGGCAACGTGAATCCTCCCTTCAAAGCTTACAGATCTCCCTCCACGGGTACGCTCATACGCATACTGTAGCCGGTACTCGGACCGGACGCGTGACGCCAGAGCGCCGGCTTCAGCCCGCGTTTGGGCATGTGCGGCTCAGCGCACGATCATGAGCGAGCCGTCCTCGAAGAAGCGGGCGATGAGCAACAGTCCTCCGGCGGGTACGGTCACGTTGCGTTCCGCACGGCCGATGCCGTCGCTCCAATAGCCGAAACAACAGCCGGGCCGTGTATTCGTGGCGCTGACGGTCACCTCGGCGCCGGCCTCATGCCAGCCGCCGCCAATAGCGGTGCCTGCGTCCGGCGGCTCAACCTGCAGGTTCACAAAGGCCCACGGGATGGCCCCGGTCAACTGCAGATTGTCGAGGCGGTTCTTGCCGTCGTATCTGCTGGCGCCATCCAGCACAATGCGGATGCGATTGCGGGTCGGACCGCAACTTGACATGAAGACGTCGGCGAAGACGTTGGTTCTGACTTCGTAGGTGTCGTCCATGACCGCCGCGTTCTGCCCGCACGCGATCCAGTCCAAGCCGCAGTTGGTGGAGGCTTGGTACGTGAGGTTGGTGTAGCCGGTGCCAGTGCCGCTGGTGGTGTAAGTGAGCAGGCAGTTAGAGACGGCGCGATCGAAGCGCAACTCGATAAAGCCGCAGTTGTTGGTCTGTCCTGAGACCGCCAGCGCATATCCCGCCGACTTGCCGTCCACGCACTCGGGCCAGTTGTTGATGCTGCCTGTTTGCAGCCCGAAGTTGTGATTGCCGTTGCCGCCATTGGTGCCGTGCAGCCCTGACCAGGCGTGCAGGCAGGCGGCGGTCATGGCGCCGGCGTCGCTGTAGTAGTCCGTCTGGTTGGTCAACGTGCCCAGCGGAAGCAACCGGTCGAGGGTGCCTGCCTCTTCGCCCTGGTTGCAGTGCCAGAAGGCCAGCAACTGTTGCACCGGCGCGGGCGGCGCGAGCGCCGTCCATTGCACGCTCAGGTCGTCTACCGCCAAGCCATGGTCGGCGCCGCCTTCGTCGGCGTCCACCCACCAGAGGGCAAGGTAGTGCCCCGAGGGCAGGGAGGGGCAGGGAGCGATGTTGGCCGTGAGGATGGCGCGGTTCGATGCGGCGTTCCCATCGAGGGCGCAGCCGGCGCCTGCCACGAGCGAAGCGAGGGTCAATGGCGGGCAGGCTGTCCATGACGACAGGTCCGCAAGGTTGGTGGGCGCGTTTGGCAGTGTAGCGTAGCGGCACTGCAGCAGGTTGGTGGCGGAGCCCGTGCCGCTGCGCCACTGTTCCCCGGCGAAGCTCACGGCGATCCCGGTGACATTGCTGGCGCAGGCGTTGCGCAGGACGACGCCGAAACGAATGGGCGTCAAGCTGCCCGAGGCCAGCGACCCGATGGCGCGTTCCGAATGACCCTTGGCGCCATAGCTGTAGAGCGCGCCAGTGGCGTTTCCGCCGTCGTCCTCGACGGGTCCGGCGGGTGTGCCTTTGCCATCGGCCAGCCAGTGTTGAGGCAAACCGGGCAGCAGACCGTCGCAGTTCTCATGGTAAACGCCATCGAGAGACAGATCCACGGCCGCGTGGACCGCGAAAGAAAACAACCAGGCGCCGCCCCACACAGGCAGGCGCCGACCGCGCATGATGACCATACTATGCCTCCTTCAGAACTCCCGTCGCCGCCGACCTCGCGGTGCCACACCCCACAAAGCGCAGAAATCGTATTTGCTCGCGGCGGCCTTGGCAAGACCCCAATTCCGAGAAAAAGTAGTGTCGAAAAAAAGTCGAAAAAAGTAGTTGATCGCCTGGCAAGAAGATGGCAAACTAAATGTTTTCAAGCAACTCCAGAAATTTTTTTTCGGGTCGGCCTCCATGCGGGCGAATAGTTTGACCGCATCGGAATATGATCTAGAAAATTGAGCGGGGAGGTTCATATGACAACAGTTCGCAGGTGCGCCTTACTTGTTATCGTCGCCGTTCTACCGGTCGCGGGACTATTGCATGCCGCTATCCTACCCCCGCAGTCTTTTGACACGGGCACCGTGTTGCCGGGGGCCGGGGGAACAACCGTCAATTTTAACGTCGCGAAGTTTGACACCTCTCTGGGCGTTCTGACACGCGTGACGT
Source organism: Kiritimatiellia bacterium (assembly GCA_028718445.1). GTDB lineage: Bacteria > Verrucomicrobiota > Kiritimatiellia > RFP12 > JAAYLN01 > JAQULY01. The sequence goes on along the minus strand of JAQULY010000056.1, from coordinate 3,358 downwards.
TCTCAATGACGCTGCAGACTTGGGGAGGGCACTACACCGTTGTGAATGCGACCGTGCCATCCGCGCCGGTGACGGGGACGATGGGCGTGCGCATTGATGCCTTGCTGGTGGGTGACAATGTGCCTGATCCGCTGGGAAATCTGATCGATCCCCTGTTTGCGGGTCAGACCACATCGTTCAACCTACAGGCCAACGGCGACTCGGACAGTCTGTACGGTCCTGATGCGGGCAGTCCTATCAGCGCGAACAGGTCCGCCGATGTGTCGTCATCGGATTTTTACCTCTATGAAGGTGTCGGTACCTACACGGTTTCTTTCTTCAGCGAGGAAGGCAGCTTCCATGACACGGAGGGAGCGGTCAACGGTTCATTCGGCGCCGCCTCGGCACGGGGTCTGTTGACGGTGACGTACGAATACGAACCCATCCCCGAACCGACGACCATGGCGCTCTTCACGCTGGGTGGGGTTGTGCTGGCGGTGAGGCGGCGGATCGTGCGTCGCTCCCGATCGCGCGAAACCGTGGCATAACGGCTGGTGCCGCAAACGATCAGTGTGACGCCCGTGATCGCGTCACGGTCTTGGTCTGGTCTCTCTGAAGCTTCTGCATGCGCCGCAGGTTGGGCGCAACCTGCTCCGCCGTTCCGCCCTTTTTCTGGGCTTGTGCCAGTGCCGCTTCGGCCTCATCAAGCCTTCCCAGATCCATGAGCACGCATGCCAGCGTGTCCCAAACGGCCCAGTTCGCGTCATCCAGAGCCAGTGCAGCCCGCGCGGCCGCTTCGGCCTCTGGCAGGCGATGCTGGCGCCGCAGAGTCTCGGCCAGATTGTTGTGGGCTGCGATGCTTGGACGCGCGGCCAAACTGCGGCGTAAGGCGTCCTCCGCCCGATCAAGATCGTCTTTCTCTAGCAACCAGGCACCGAGCACACTGTTGGCCAGCGGATGGTCCGGTTGGGACTGCAACGTCGAGGCGACATCCTCCTCGCAATATTGGCGGTTTCCGGAAGCCAGGTCGTAACGCAGCACATCGTCCCAGACGATGGACAGGTCCGGCCGCAATTGCAGACTGCGCAACAGTTCGTTCCGTATCGCGTCGTAGCTGGGCGGGGTGCGCGCGGCCAGCACGCGTGCGCGCACAAGGTGTACCAGCACGTGTTCCGCCGCGGCCGCCATACGTTCCATGTTCGGCAGAACGCGTCTCTCCACCTCGACCAGCTCGCCACGCTTCAGAAGCAGGTCGGCCAACAGCGCCAACTCCTCCATCGTCCCGCGGCCGTCATCGGTGTGGCTGCGCAAGCTTACGATGGCCCGATCGTCATCGCCGGTTGCCTCGTAGTACGCGGCCAGGGGAATCGCGAGTTGTTCCTCCGGAACTCCCGTTTCTCTGGCGCGTTCGATCCAGTCTCTGGCCTCTGCCCATCTGCCGTTCTCCAGGGCCACAATGGCCAATCCGAGCAGGCCTTCGGACGAATTGGTGTTGGACTTCCAGGCCTGCATGTAGGCTTGGCGGGCTGCTTCGCCTTCGTTCTGCTGCCTGGCGATGGACGCCAGATGACGATGAAGCGTTCCGTTCGATCCGCGGGGATTAAGCTGTATGGCGCGCGCGAGCAGCTCCTTGCCGAGAGTCGGTTCGCCCAGTCGCATCCATACCTGTCCCTGAGCGGCAAGGGCCTCCGGATGGCGTATCTCGCCAAAAACTGTGGCGATCATCGGAAACAAAGGCGTGGGATTTGCGCCCCGGAAAAGGCGTATGTCCCGCATGAGTTTCGCTTGCGCTTCGGGCGGCGGCGTGGACGTGGACATGGCGATCAGGTTGATTTGGGCGCTGATATTGTCGGGGCTGATGCGCAAGGCCGCAGCGTATGCGGATCGGGCCTCGACCGCACGCCCCAAGTCCTCGAGCAGAACGCCAAGGTTGTTTGCAGCCGCCCCCGCCATATGACTCAAACTCAGTCGTAGACGCTCTGCCGGGAGGTCGTCCGGGCTCCTGTCCTTCAGCAGCACGGCCAAGCGCGCCCAGATCGCCTGGTGCTCGCCCGTCAGGTCGCGTCCCCTGAGCTCGGACAGGTTCCGCACGCCTGTGAAAGCGAAACCGTCGGTGACTGGGCGACGCCCACCGTTGGTCCAGATTTCAGGCATGCCGATCGCGACCAGGTGCTGCTCTGCCGCCGCGTCCCAGGTCAGCCACTCGCGCACGAAGGCCGGGACACCAAGTCTGAGGGCGTTGACCAGCCGGGCGGTGTGCCCGGAGAAGATCGGGTTGACGGCGATTTCCCGCTCCAACTCGCCGCGGACGTCGCCGAGCGGACTGGCCGTCAGCGGCAGCAGGTGTAGCATGCGGCGACGTTCATGGGCAACAACCCGAAGATGGAGATCGAACGATCCTCCCCGCGTGACAATCCATTCGCGCGAACCGAGCCGATCGAGTAATTCACGGGCCATGACATCCGCATAGTCGCCGTTGCGCCCATTGGCCGCGCGCAGGTTGATGGCCGCGGCGATCAGGGCAGACACGGCCAACATCAGCCCCAGTGCGGTTGCCAGACGGGCGTGCTGCCGCTGGATACGCCACAGAGCGCGGGTCGAGGCGGTTGGTTTCGTCAAGCTTGCTTCAGCCTCCAGGCAGTCAGTGTCGGACTCGTCAACGCTGTCGTACTCGGCCAGTGCATCGCCTGCGCGGTCTGGCGTTGCCGCCATGGAAGTTGCCGTCAGCCGCCAGAATGCCGCCAGAAAACCTATCGTGACGGCGGTCGCCAGACTGGCGATGGAAAACGGCAGGCTGTTGCCGCAGGTCAATATCCAAGGAGAAACGCGAGAGGGGAGGATACACAGCAGAGCGGTTACGGATGAGATCAGGCAAAGGCCGGTTATGCCGGGGGACCGGGCGCGTAGCGCCCGTCCCGCCACCGCGAGCGAGGCGAACAGCGGAACATAAGCCAGCAGCAGGAGCCAGAGCCAGTTGAGCCGCGGAAAGAACTCGCTGACCGCCTTCAGGTTCAACCTGACAAGGTGGCCGGCCACGAATGGAAAGAATGTTGTCGCGCGCAGTCCGTGAGTTGGATTCGTGGCAAACAGCAGCGTGACTAGCACCGCGCAAACCAAACCGGCCAGCATGCCGACCGACACGGCTTGTCGCCATGGCACATCCCACCGCAAGCGATGGAGAATCAGCCAGCCAAACAGAGTCAACGCCAACAGGAAGAATCCCGGTAATTCCACGCAGCCCCAGCCGCACAGGGCGCCGAGCAGCGCAGCCCGTCCAAGCGACGGGATGGCACGCTCCATCTGTGCGACCCGGATGGTCACCAGCAAAAAGAGCATCTCGAACGGCTGGACATGTAACCTAGTGGACGCAGACCAGAAC
>JAQULY010000055.1 GCA_028718445.1 Kiritimatiellia bacterium | reverse complement strand
CGCTCCGATGCCTCGGGCATCTACCGTCTGACGGATGGGCAAACGACCGTGCGTCTGCGCCTGCCGCTCGACGCACCGTCAGGCACGTGGCGCGTGTCGGCGAAGGAACTGGCGTCGTCCTTGAAGGGCGAGGCGGCATTTGATGTGGCAGAGTAAAGCAAACAACACAAGCACGGAGAGAAATCATGAATAAGCAACACAAGAAAACGGCGTCCGGCCTCGTGGCCGCCACCATCGTCTGCCTGGGGGGAAGCCTCAGCGCCGCAGCCGATGGCCTTTTCGAGGTGCCCGACGTCAAGGCGCTTCCGCTGAACGTGTCGATCCTCTCTGAAACGAACGCGGCGGGCATCAAGACGATCGAGTTCTTCATGGACGGTGCACCGTTCAACGGAAAGGAAACGAAGATCCACGCCTTTTACGCGCGACCGGAAAAGGAAGGACGCTATCCCGGCGTTCTTGATCTGCACGGGTCGGGGCTGGGCAAGCTCTCGCCGGACGCCGGCATCGCCTATGCAAGCAATGGATTCTGCTGCCTGGTCATCGACTGGTGCGGGCCGATGCCCACACGCCAGCCGCCGCATTCCGAATTCGACAGTCCCGGCAACATGCAGGTCCAGATCAAGGACACGAACGGCGTTCCCATCCGAGGCAAGTTCACCAGCAACCCGGAAACCAGCGCGTTACGCAACGGCGTGCTGTTTGTCCGCCGCTCCGTTCAGTTTCTCCAGAGCCGGCCGGAGGTCGATCCGGACCGCCTGGCCATCGCGGGGTGCTCATCGGGCGGGTTTCTGACATTGCTGGCGATCGGGCACGAGCCGGCCTTCAAGGCGGCGGCCGTGAAGTACGGCTGCGGGTTTCTGACGATGCCCGCCTACCGCATGGGCGGGTATGTGATTGGCATGACGCTATGCCCCAGGGACGTGCAGGAGGCCTGGCTGGCCGTCTACGATTCGAAGCACCGGCTGAACCACGTGAAGGCGAACGTGCTCATGCTCTCGGGAACCGACGACCACTTCTTCTGGATGCCGATGGTCTTGAAGACCTACCGGGAGATGACGAACCCCAAATCGCTGTTGATGTTGCCGAACGACAACCACAGCCAAGTGGGCAACTGGAGAATTCCGCTGAGCCATTTCCAATCCGTCTTCGGTCTCGCTCCGGCCTGGCCGACAGTTCAACCGCCCACCGCCGCGATCAACGGCGCCACTGTGGAGCTTTCGACGCAGGTTACGGGTTCCGTGCCGATTGCCGATGTCTCGTTCTGGGTCAAGCGCATGCCGCTGGCTGACTTCAAGTTCAAGCGCGAGATCGGCACGCCCGTCGGATCCATCGAGCCCTGGCGGGAAGTGCCCGCGACCGCCTCGAACGGTTCATGGCGCGCGAACATCCCCGCTCCGGCGGAAGGCGAGCAGATCGTCACCTATGCGATGGCCGAGGACGAGAAGGGCGTGCGGGCCTCGTCCGACACGCTTGAACTGCCCGAGTACCCCCAATGGCGGGCTGACGAGGCTCCAGCCCGGAAATGACAATGCATGGAAGGTCTGATCGATGATCACGGAGATTCTCCAGGCATGAATCAGTCTCTCTTCCGCTCCGCCAGGCCCTATACACGCTGGTGGTGGTTCTCGGGGCCTGTCGACGAGGCCGCGATCCGCCACCAGCTTGACTGGGCCAAGGCGAATGGGTTCGGCGGCGTCGAAATTGCCTGGATGTACCCGCAACAACCGGGTCGGCTGGGCGCGGCCTGGCTCAGCGAAGCGTGGGCACGCGACGCCCAGTGCGCGGCGGCGCTGGCCGCCGAACGGGGGCTCGGATGTGACTTCACGATGGGCAGCGCCTGGCCTTTTGGTGGCTTTCACGTGCCGCCCGAGGATGCCGCGCGGACGTATCGAGGCCTCATGCCGCAGCGTCTCCATAAGTCGTGGGAAGCGTCGCTCGATCGACCGGGCGGACCGATCCTGAACCATCTGGACCGGCACGCCCTGGAGCGCTATGCGCGCCGCTTCGGGGCCGCATTGGGCCTGCCGTGGCGGGACCGCGCCCGCGGGCGGCCGGGGCTCTTCTGCGACTCGTGGGAAGTGCCCGTCGAGGGACTCTGGACGGAGGGATTCGGCGCCGCGTTTCTCAGCCGCTACGGCTACGATATCCTACCCCTGATGCCCGAGCTCGATGCGCATCCGGACGCTCGTTACGACTACCGCGCCCTGCTCGGCGAGTACGTGCTTGAGGAGTTCTATCGGCCGTTTACCGAGCTCTGTCACGAGCTCGGAGCCTACGCGCGCGTCCAGTGCCATGGGGCGCCAACCGATATCGTGGCGGCCTACCGGCTGGCGGACGTGCCCGAGAGCGAAGCCATCCTGTTCGACCCCGACTTCTCGACGTTCGCCGCCTCCGCGGCGGCACTCGACGGCAAACCGGTGGTTTCGGCTGAAGCCTTTACCTGCATCTACGGATGGGTGGCATGCCCCGGCCCCGGGCCGCATCAGGGAGAAGAACGTCTCGGGGACCTCAAACTGATGGCCGATGGCCTGATGGCCAACGGCGTCAACCAGATCGTCTGGCACGGCATGCCGTACAACCCTCCCGGCGACCACCAGCGGTTCTACGCCACGACGCACGTTGGTCCGGACAGCCCGCTCGCCCCGCACTTCGCGCCGTTCAACGCCTATCTGGAACGTATCTGCGGGCAGATGCGCCGTGGCCGCGCCCGCGCGGACGTCGCTGTTTACGTGCCGCTTGAGGACGTCCGGATGGCCGGCCAGCTTCCCCCGGAGCTGCGGCGTCCGGGGTCGGCGCATTACTGGGAACTGCGAGAGACCAGGATGCCGGACCGACTGCGCGGCTATGGTCCGCTCTGGGTCACGGCGCGCACACTGCGGGAGGCGGAATTCGCCGGCGGCAAGCTGCGTTGCGGTCAGGCCGAGTTCTCGTGGCTCTACGTAGACGTGGAGTGGCTCGACGACGGGGCGTTGCGCGACCTGATGCGACTGGTGCGCGCCGGTCTGCCCCTGTGCCTCCGACGCCGCCCCACGCAGCCCGGGCGCAATCGCAGCCCGGAATATCCGTCACTGCTGACGGCACTGATGAATCTGCCCAACGTCGCCGCCGACATTCCGGCCGGGATGCCGCCGCCGCTTGTTACCGGAGAGGACATCCCGCCCTTCTGGGCGCGGGACGACGGCCGCGAAACGGTTCTGTTCTTCGCGCATCCCGACGCGCGCTCTCTCCGGTACCCGATGTTGTACGAACGTCAATGGAACGAAACTCCCGCCAGCCGTGCACTGACCTTCGAGGCCTACGGGAGACGGAGCACGACCATCCTCAAGTTCCAACCGCACGAATCCGCGCTCGTCGTCCTGGACCGCCAAGGCGCTTCCCCGCCTGTATACTTCGGGCTGGAAGGCGGCGCGCGCGTGCGCTAACCTGAGATCGGCTAGGGAGAACCAAGCTATGAAAACAACATTTATCACCACCGCCATCACCGCTGTCGCATTGGCCGTCGGACTGGCCGTCGGCGAACCGGAGGCGCCGCTGGCCGACATCCCGCTGCCCGCGCCGCGCATGGCGGGCGGTAAGCCGCTGCTCACGGCCCTGAAGGAGCGGCAGACTTCACGCGCCTTCAGCGCCAAACCGCTACCCATGCAGCTCGTATCCGACCTGCTCTGGGCCGCCTTCGGCATCAACCGAACCGATACCGGCAAGCGCACGGCACCCTCGGCCCGCAACTGGCAGGAGATCGACGTCTATGTGGTGCTGGCCGAAGGCGCGTACCGTTACGATGCCCAGGCCAATCTGCTGCGGGCGGTCGTGAAGGGCGATCTCCGCGCGCTCACCGGCAGGCAGCCGTTTGTGGCGACAGCACCGCTCAATCTGGTCTACGTGGCCGACCCGGCCAGAATGAAGGGCGCCGACGCCGCGGACATATCCTTGTACTCCGGCGCGGATGCGGCGTTCATCGGCCAGAACGTCTACCTCTTCTGCGCCTCGGAGGGATTGGGGACGGTGGTACGCGGCTTGGTCGACCGTGAAGCGCTGGCCGAGGCGCTCAAACTGCCGAAACCCCTCCGCATCGTCTTCGCGCAAACGGTCGGATATCCGGAGGAGAAAGCCGCGCCCGCGCCTCTGTGAACCTCTGTGAGAGATTCTCTCATTCGCGAGGCGCAACTTTGCCTTTGCCTGAGGGGCAAGTCGTGGTAGCATAATGCCCACTTTCGTTTCACAGGATCAGGAGCGGGTTGCATGCCGAATATCAAGAGTGCTGAAAAGCGTGTACGCCAGTCGGCGAAGCGTCGCACGATCAACCGTGCGGTGCATAGCAAAGTGGGATCGGTACGTCATGACGCCTTCGAGGCGCTGGCCAAGCGTGACAAGGAAGCGGCCGTCAAACTGCTGTCGGCGTATGCCTCCACACTGGACAAGGCCGCCAAGAAGGGCATCATCAAGGCTAATACCGCCAATCGCCGCAAGTCGCGCCTGGCGCAGCGCATTCGCGCGCTGGGCTGATGCAGGCGTGTTCCTGTCGGTTGGCGTGTGCCTGAACCGTTGGCCCGGCTCCGGCCAGGCGGACGGTTCTTTGCGTTTTGGACGGAAGCCATGCCTGGCACTCTGAAGGTTATGGACCTTGGCGCCGGCGTCGCCTATGACGAGGCCGTGGCGAGGCAGGAGTGTCTGCACACAGAACGGCGCGCGGGCGCCATTCCCGACACGTTGCTGCTGCTGGAGCACGCCCCCGTCTATACCCTCGGCCGCTCCGCCAAAGAGGAAAACGTGCGTTGGAGCGAGGCCGAACTGCAGCGCGCGGGCATCGCCCGTTTCCAGACCACCAGGGGCGGCGACGTCACCTATCACGGCCCCGGCCAGCTTGTGGGTTACCCGATACTGCATCTGGGCGAACGGGCACTGACGGTGACCGCATACGTGACGGCGCTGGAAGAGACGCTGATCCGCGCATTAGCGGCCTGTGGGCTGCCGGGCGCCGGACGCGACGCGCGCAACCGCGGTGTCTGGGTGGGCAACGCCAAGATCGCCGCCATCGGCATCCGCGTCTCGCGCCAGGTGACGCAGCACGGCTTCGCGCTCAACGTCAACACCCGACTCGCGGACTACGGCGGGATCGTGGCCTGCGGCCTGCACGACGCGGAAGTCACGTCGCTCGCCGCTCTGCTGGGACATCCGGCGGACATGGCGGCGGTCAAACGCGCCGTCGTCCGCGCCTTCATGGAAGTACTGGACTATGACAAAGACACCTAAGATCAACGCGGCGGTTCTCGGACTGGGCGGCATGGGCGGGACGCATGTCAGCGCGCTCAAAGCGTCACCCTATGTGGACAAGATATACGGGTATGAGCCGGATCCCGGGCGTCGCGCCCAGCGGGCGCGCGAACTCGGCGTAATCCCCATGGATTTGGCGGACATCATGCGCGATCCCGCCATTGCCATGGTAGACATTGCCTCCATCAACGAGGCGCATGTTCCCCAGGCGGTCATGGGACTGCGGGCCGGCAAGGCGGTGCTATGCGAGAAGCCGATGGGCACCACCATGAAGGAAGCCGAGGAACTGATCAAGGTCCAGCAGGCCACCGGCGGATTTCTGCAGATCGGCTTCGAGTTGCACTACTCCAAGCTGTACAGCATGGTCAAGGACTGGATCCTGGCCGGCGCGATCGGCACGCCGGTCAACATACAGTGTCGCTACTACTGCTGCGAGTTTCACCGCAAGGACTCCTGGCGCAGCCGCAGCACGGGCGGCTTCCTGATCGGCGAGAAACTCTCGCACTACCTCGATCTGCAGCGCTGGTGGTTCTCCCAGCCGCTGGAGTCAGTCTACTCGCTCTCGTCGCCCAAGGTGGTGCCGTATTTCAGCCACCGCGACAACCACCAGATCATGGCCCGCTTCAAGGGCGGCGGTGTGGCGACGCTGAACTTCATCATGTACATCGCCGAGTCGTACCATGAAGACCCGTTGCAGGAGCTGCTGGCCAAGCAGTCCGACGACGGCCATTACCTGCAGTACTACGTCTGCGGCACCAAGGGCGCCATCGAAACGGACGTCTTCCGCCGCCGCGTCCGCCGCTGGGAGTTCGGCGAGAGCGACACCGGTTTCGAGAGCAAGATCGTCGAAACGCACACCTTCCCAAAGGAGGAGGACCAGGTCTGGTTCCACAACACCTACGGCCAGAACCTGCGCGTGATCGAGCTGATCGCCAAGGGTCTTCCGCCTGAGGTTCCGGCCGCGGACGCCTACGAAACCATGAAGTTCTGTTTCGCGGCGGAACAGTCGGAAGACACCGGACGGGTGATCGCGTTCTGAGCGGCGTCAGCCATTGAACAGGCGCGTAGCCACCTCGCCGATGGTGGCTTGTTTCAGCAGCGACCGCGCGTAGTTCTCGGCCTCGCTCAACGTGAAGCGTTCGACGGTTTCCTGCACGGCGGGCAGGTAGTTCGGGTCCACGCTCAGTTCGCGCACGCCGATGCCGATGAAGAAGGGAATGTAGCGCGGGTCGTGCGCCATCTCGCCGCAGACCGAGACGGGCACGTTGCGGCGGCAGGCGGCCGCCACCACGCGCTGCAGGCCGCGCAGCACGGCGGGATGGTGGGGACAGTAGTATTCCGAAACCCTATCGTTGGTCCGGTCCACGCCCAGCGTGTATTGAATGAAGTCGTTCGTGCCGATCGAGAAGAAACTGGCTTCGGTGGCAAAATCCTCCATCAAGTCCACAACCGCCGGCAGTTCGACCATCATGCCCAGCCGCACGTTGTGACCTTCGCCGTGCTCGTCCATGACCTGCCGCGCGCACAGGCAGAAACGCTCGCGCGCCAGGCGCCACTCGTCGAGCGAACCGATCATGGGGAACATAATGCGCACTTCCTCGCGTTCCGAAGAGGCCCGCAGAATGGCGCGCAACTGCCGATCGAACACTTCGGGATGTTTGAGCGTGAGGCGCGTTGAGCGCAGTCCCAACGCCGGGTTCGCTTCCGCCGCGCTGTTGAAATAGGCCAGCACCTTGTCGCCGCCCGCATCCAGCGTGCGGAAGGTTACCGGCAACTTGCCGACCGCGCGCAGGAGGCGGCGGTAGACGGCCTCCTGATCGGCTTCGTCCGGTAAATCCGGACGCATCAGGTAAAGCAGTTCCGTGCGGTAGAGACCGATGCCTTCCGCCCGCAATTCCAGGGCGTGGGGTACTTCGGACAGCAGATTGATGTTGGCCATGAGCCGAATGCGGCAGCCGTCGCGGGTGGTTGTGACCTCGTGTCGGGCGCGGCTCTGCGTGCGCGCCTGTTGCGCGAGCTGACCCCGGCGCTCGAAGGCGCGAATGGCTGCTTCGGGCGGATCCACCAGCACCAGGCCGCCCATGCCGTCCACCAGCATGCTGGTGCCGTCAACCACCTGCAGCAGCTCGCCGGCGCTGACGATGACCATGGGAATGCCGAGTGACCTGACCAACAGGGAGACGTGGGCGGTGCTGCCGCCGCTAACCAGCACGATGCCCTTCACGTCGCGCTGCGCGATCCAGAGGATATCCGAGGGCAACAGTTCGCGCGCCACGATCACGTGCATCTCGCCTTCCTGGTCCGCGCCGCTGTCGGCGGCGTCCACGTTGCGGATCAGGCGCAGGGCCAGGTCCTCGATGTCGCGCGCGCGCTCGCGCACATACTCATGCTCGCTGCGCTCGAAGATGCGGATGAAATCGGCGGCGGCCTCGGCGATTGCCCGCCCCAGTTCCATGCCCGCGTCGCGGCCTTCCTGTATGCGGCTGACGAACGCCCGGTCGCGCAGCATCATCAGGTGCGACTCGAAAATCATGGCGGCCGCCTCGGGCAGCCGCTCGGCCAGCGCGCCCTGCTCCCGCTCCAACTGCGCCGCCGTGCGATCCAGGATTTCCGTCAGCGCGCCGACGGCGGGGTTGCCGTCCGGTTCGGACAGCCGGCGTAACTCCAGTACGCGCGCGGCGGGCGCGCGCGACAAGACGCGCGCCACACCGAAGGCATGTCCGTGAGATACGCCCTCGCCGCGGTACATGCCGGCGACAGCATGGCGCGGTCCCGACGCGGCCTGCGCCTTGTTGGCGCCGGCCGCCGCATTCACCAGCGCGATCGCCATATCCAGCCGAACGCCGACTTCGCGCAGCAGCTCCAACTGTCCGCGTCCGAAACGCGCGGCCGTACGCTGGTACAGGGCAACCACGCCCACGCGCGTGCCGGCGTGCTCGATGGGCGCCGCCGCGACCGCCCCGAAGTGCCGTCCGCGCAGTTCGGCAAGGTCCGGTGCCGAACGCGCGGCGGCGTCGCCACAGACGGCCTGAAGCACACGACTGCCCTGGCTGACGCGCCCGATCAGCCCCTGACCGAGCGCGACGCTCGTACTGCCGGCATGATTGGCCTTCAGGCCGTGCGCCGCGGTCCGGATCAGCTCACGACCGGAGGGGACGGTCAGAAAGATGGCGCACGCGTCGGCGCCCGCCGCCTCGGCGATCGAGCGCGCCGCGCGTTCGAGAAAACCGGACAGTTCCAGCGCGCCCGAAGCCAGCGTCATGATGGACGCGTCATCCACGGCCCAAGCGGGTGCGCGCGAACGCGTATTGGTCGCGGACATCTTTCCTCCTGCCGCTTCAAGCGGCCTGTATCGCGCCGTCAGTTGGGGCCCTTGCCGCGCTTCCGTCGAACCTGCTCCGCCACCCAGGGATAGGTCTTGGCCAAACCCTCGCGCAGGCTGTGTTGGCAGACCCAACCAAGCGAACGGATGCGAGCGCTGCTGTGATTGCGGGCGGCCACCCCCACCGGACCCTCGACGTGCTTGATCTTGATCCGCTTGCCCGCCACGGCGGCGACCGCGGCCACCAGATCGTCCACCGAGACGCGCTCGTCGCTGCCGATGTTGACGGGACACTCCATATCGGAATGCATCAGCCGGTAGATGCCGTCAATCAGGTCGTCAACATAGGTATAGACGCGCATGGCGGTGCCGTCGCCCCACACGTCAATAACGCCGCCGTCGGCCGCTTCCGCGACCTTGCGCGAGATTGCCGCCGGCGCCTTCTCGCGCCCGCCCTGCCAGGTGCCGAAAGGCCCGTAACAGTTCTGGAAACGCGCGATGCGCACGACCATACCGCTGTGGCGCTGGTAGGCCTTGGCCATGCGCTCGGCGTAGAGTTTCTCCCAGCCGTACTCGTTGTCGGGCATGGCGGGATAGGCGTCGTCCTCGGTGATATCGGGTTCGTCGGAACGCATGTCGCGATAGACGCAGGCGGAGGACGAGAAGAAATAGCGTCCCACGCCGGCCTGGGCCGCGGCGCGGCACATGTGCACGTTGATGAGCATGCTGTTGTGCATGATCTCGCACTCGGCGGTGTGGATAAAGCCCATGCCGCCCATGTCGGCCGCCAACTGGTAGACTTCGTCCGCCGGTTTGCCGTCCACCATTACGGCCGCCGCGCAATTTCCTGGCTCGCGCAGATCCAGCAGTTTGAATTCGTCGGCCTCGGACTTGCGGAACTCATGTGCCTTGATATCCACCCCGCGCACCCAGAAACCCTCGCGCTTCAGCCGGGCGACCAGATGACCGCCGATGAAACCACCCGCACCGCAAACAACCGCTTTCTTCATCGCACTCCCTTGCTTAACCTGGGTGTTGGAACCCTACTCCCTGCCATTGCGCGCCGCTGACCGGTCTCGGCATCACGCCAGTCCGGCGCCACAGCCGCATCATGCGAAACGACGCGGGAAGGATACATCCGCGCCAGCCGGGTCGCAAGGCTATTTGGCTTGAGAATCCATGCCCGCTGCGCTTAGACTTCAGGCCATGAAAATTCTGGTCATCGGCGGCGGCGGCCGCGAGCATGCGCTGGTGTGGCGTCTGGCGCAGGAACGTCCCGCGCACACGCTCTTCTGCGCGCCCGGCAATGCCGGCACCGAGAGCCTGGCGACAAACCTGCCCATCGCCGCGGAGGATGTCCCCGCCTTGACCGCGTGGGCCGAACAGCACCGCCCCGATCTCACCGTGGCCGGACCCGAAGCGCCGCTCTGCGCCGGGGTCGCGGACGCCTTCGAAGCGCTGGGACTGCGCCTCTTCGGCCCGACGCGCGCAGCGGCGCGGATGGAGGGCAGCAAGCTGTTCGCCAAGGAGATCATGATGGCCGCCGGGGTGGCCACGGCGCGGGCGGAGTCCTTCGCGGATGCCCGCCAGGCGGCGGCCGCGCTGCCGCGCTTCCAACTGCCGGTAGTGATCAAGGCCGATGGGCTGGCCGCCGGCAAGGGCGTGTCGGTCTGCGCCACGCGACCGGAAGCGGAGGCGGCCATTCGCGAAATGCTGGTTGACAGCGTCTTCGGCGCGGCTGGCGCGCGCATTCTGATCGAGGAGTTCCTGGAGGGCGAGGAGGCCTCGATCCTGGCACTGACGGATGGCGAACGTATCGCGCTTCTGCCGTCGGCGCAGGATCACAAGCGCGTCGGTGACGATGACACCGGCCCGAACACCGGCGGCATGGGCGCCTATTCACCGGCGCCGGTGGTCACACCCGCCGTCGCGGAGTTCGTGACCGCGCGCGTCATCGAACCGGTGGTGCGGGAACTGCGGCGCCGCGGCATCGTCTACCGCGGCGTGCTTTACGCCGGCCTGATGATCGGACGCGAAGGCCCCAAGGTGCTGGAGTTCAACTGCCGTTTTGGCGATCCCGAGACGCAGGCTGTGCTGCCGCGACTGGACGGCGATCTCTCGGCGCTGCTGCTGGCATGCGCCGAGGGGCGTCTCGACCCCGGCGCGCTGCGGGTACGCCCGGAGCCCTGCGTCACCGTCGTGATGGCCTCCAGGGGCTATCCCGGACACTATCTCAAAGGACTGCCGATCGGCGGCTTGGACGCCGCTTCGCGCCACGCCGGCACGGTCGTCTTCCATGCCGGCACGGCGCGGCGCGATGGTGCGGTGGTGACGGCCGGCGGACGCGTGCTGGCGGTCACGGCCTGTGCGCCCGACATGCGCCAAGCGGTGGAACGCGCCTACGCGGCCGCCGCCGAAATCCGGTTCGACGGCGCGCACTACCGGAGCGATATCGCCCGCCGCGCCTTCGCCCGCGAATGAACGGCGCCCAACGCCCACACGATCACACCAGCCCCTGGTCTATCATCGCGTCCGCAACCTTGACAAAGCCGGCGATATTGGCGCCCATCACGTAGTTGCCGGGCTCGCCATATTCCGTGGACGCGGTCAGGGCCTGCCGGTGAATGGCTTTCATGATGGCATGCAGCCGGGCTTCCACCTCTTCGCGGGTCCAGGCCATGCGCATGGAATTCTGCGACATCTCCAGTCCCGAGGTGGCCACGCCGCCGGCGTTGGCGGCCTTGCCTGGGCCGAATAACACCTTGTTCGTGAGGAAGATCGCGACAGCGTCGGGGTCGCTCGGCATGTTGGCGCCCTCGGCCACCAGCCGGCAACCGTGCTTGACCAGGGCGCGCGCATCCTCGGCGTTGATCTCGTTCTGCGTGGCGCACGGGAAGGCGGCGTCGCAGGGCACCTGCCACGGACGGGCGCCCTCCAGGTAGCGCGCGCCCTTGAAGTGCTCGACATAGGCGGCGATGCGCCCACGCCGCATCGTCTTGTGCTCGATCACCCAGTTAAGCTTGTCTTCGTCAATCCCCTCCGGATCGTGAATCGTGCCGCCGGAATCAGACAACGTTACGACCTTGGCGCCCAGGTGATTGAGTTTCTCGACCGTGTATTGGGCCACGTTGCCGGAGCCTGAGACCGTGCACACTTTGCCCGCGAAGCTCTCTTCGCGCGTGAGCAGCATCTCCTGCGCGAAGAACACGCAGCCGTAGCCCGTGGCCTGGGGACGGATCAGCGAGCCGCCCCATTTCACGCCCTTGCCGGTGAGCACACCAATAAACTCGTTGCGCAGCCGCTTGTACTGACCGAAGAGGTAGCCGACTTCACGCGAACCGACGCCGATGTCGCCAGCCGGCACGTCCGTGTCGGCGCTGATGTGGCGGTGCAACTCGGTCATAAACGACTGACAGAAGCGCATGACCTCGTTGTCGCTGCACCCCTTGGGATCGAAGTCGCTGCCACCCTTGGCGCCGCCCATCGGCAACGTGGTCAGCGCATTCTTGAAAATCTGCTCGAAACCCAGGAACTTGATGATCGAGAGATTGACCGAAGGATGAAACCGCAAGCCGCCTTTGTAGGGCCCCAGGGCGCTGTTGAACTGCACACGGTAACCGCGGTTTACACGCATGCGATTCTGGTCATCGAACCACGGCACACGGAACATCAGCACCCGCTCAGGCTCGATCAACCGCTCCAGAATGGCCTGCTCCCGATAGTGCGGATGACGGTCAATCACCAGCGCGACGGACTCGAGCACCTCGGTCACCGCCTGCAGAAATTCGGTTTGCCCCTCGTTGTAACGCTTGGTGTGCTCCAATACCTGCGAAATATAGCTGTTCATGGCGATCTACCTTTTCGGTTCCGGCTCCCGACTTGGCGCAAAAAACATCCTGATTTATGGGAACTGTGTTGCCATAATAATGGCTATCGCATGCCGTAGTCAAGAGGCTGCAGTGCAATTATTTTCGTGGGTTCTGAAGGACGACCGCAGCCGTCGCGCGAACGGCTTTACATCTCGATTCGTGGACATATTGAGGATAGATCGTCAATTTGTCCAACACCGGCATGCGCGGCGGCTTACAGCGAGAAAACCCTTCTTTGCCGCATCGCGACAGCGTCTCCGGTCCGATACAAGGCAATTTATGGCAATTTTGCCATACAGCTGCCGCTTCCGTAGCGCGCCTGTACGCCTGCGAGACTCTCCCCTCAGTATTCCGCACTCTGCCGGATGACAGAGCATCCGTTTCGCGCCCATTATCGTTGGCCACACTGCCAACGGCTCGCTGCCTGCTATCCCTGTTTCTCCCCGGTTCCCGCCTCCTCACGGCGGATGCGCTGCTGCGTGCGGTTGAGGGAGATCACGCCGACCGGCAGCAGGATGCCGTAGGGAATCCAGAGCAGGAACCGCCACGGCATGGGCAACAGGAACATCAGCGTCAGAAAGAGGGCGCAGGCCAGCCATACGACCACGCACGCCCGGATATGGAAGAGTCAAACGCGGTCCACGTACGACACGATGACGCCGTGACCTCATGACGCGGCCTGGTGGCGCAATCACGATTTACCCAGGTGCGCAGAGCCGCCTGCACCCGCTTCCACGCTTTCCGGAGACGCCGATCGAGACACGGAAAAAGAAGGCGGCGGACGCGTTCTGCAACGCGTCCGCCGCCGGGTTAGCTATCGCTTGAACGGGATGCGGCGACTTACATGTCCATGCCGCCCATGCCGCCCATGCCGCCGCCCATGCCGCCGCCGCCGCCGGCCGGGGCTTCCTTCTTCTCGGGAACCTCGGTCACCATGCATTCGGTGGTCAGCAGCAGTCCGGCGATGGAGGCCGCGTTCTGCAACGCGGAGCGCGCCACCTTGGCCGGATCCAGTACGCCGTCCTTGATCAGGTCGGTGTACTGACGCGTGGCCACGTTGTAGCCGTAGGCGCCCTTGCCGTTCTTGACCTGCTCGACGATCAGCGCCGCCTCGAGGCCCGAGTTCTGCACCAACTGGCGCATCGGGGCTTCGAGCACGCGGCGGATGATGTCCACGCCGATCTTTTCCTCGTCGACAGCCTGGACTTCGTCCAGCGCCTTCTGGCAGCGCAACAGCGCCACGCCGCCGCCCGCCACGACGCCCTCTTCGACGGCCGCGCGGGTCGCGTGCAGCGCGTCCTCGACGCGCGCCTTCTTCTCTTTCATCTCGGCTTCGGTCGCCGCGCCGACGTTGATGACGGCCACGCCGCCGGCCAGCTTGGCGAGGCGCTCCTGGAGCTTCTCGCGGTCGTAGTCGGAGGTGGTGTCCTCGATCTGACGCTTGATCTGGGCGACGCGGCCCTGGATGTCGCTGGTCTTGCCGGCGCCTTCGACGATGGTGGTGTTATCCTTGTCCACCGTCACGCGCTTGGCCTTGCCGAGATCCTCGATCTTGACGTTCTCGAGCTTGATGCCGAGGTCTTCGCTCAGCATCTTGCCGCCCGTCAGCACCGCGATATCCTCGAGCATCGCCTTGCGGCGGTCGCCAAAGCCGGGGGCCTTGACGGCGCAGACCTGCAGCGTGCCGCGCAGCTTGTTGACGACGAGTGTCGCGAGCGCCTCGCCCTCGACTTCCTCGGCGATGATCAGCAGCGGCTTGCCGGTCTTGGCGACATTCTGCAGCAGCGGCAGCATGTCGTTGAGACTCGAGATCTTCTTCTCGAAGATCAGAATCATGACGTCCTCGAGCACGCACTCCATCGCCTCCGCGTTGGTCACGAAGTAAGGCGAGAGGTAGCCCTTGTCGAACTGCATGCCCTCGACCACATCCAGGGTGGTCTCGATCGTCTTGGCCTCTTCGACCGTGATCGTGCCATCCTTGCCGACCTTGTCCATGGCTTCGGCGATGATGTTGCCGATCTCGGTGTCGCCGTTGGCGGAGATGGTGGCGACCTGCGCGATCTCGGTGTGCTCCTTGACTCGCTTGGCCTGCTTGGCGATGGCCGCGACGACCGCTTCCGTGGCCTTGTCAATGCCGCGCTTGATGCTCATCGGATTGCCGCCGGCGGTGACGTTCTTGAGGCCTTCGCGGTAGATGGACTCGGCCAGCAGCGTGGCGGTGGTGGTGCCGTCGCCGGCCACATCACTCGTCTTGCTGGCGACTTCGCGCACCATCTGGGCGCCCATGTTCTCGAAGGGATCCTGCAGTTCGATCTCCTTGGCGACGGTCACGCCGTCCTTGGTGATCGTCGGCGATCCGAACTTCTTGTCGAGGATGACGTTGCGGCCGCTGGGTCCCATGGTGGTGACCACGGCGCGGCTCAGCTTCTGCACGCCCGCCAGTACGGCCTGACGCGCGTCGCTATCGTATTTCAGTTGCTTGGCTGCCATTGATGTGTTCCTTTTCTTTGCGGATGATTAGCAGATAACGCCCAGCAGGTCGTCTTCGCGCACAAGCTGGTATTCCTTGTCGTCGATCTTGACTTCGGTGCCGCCGTATTTCGGCATCAGCACGCGATCGCCGACCTTGACGTCGAAAGGCAGTTCCTTGCCTTCCTTGTCTTTCTTCTTGCCGATGGCGATGACGAGGCCCTCCATGGGCTTCTCCTTCGCGGAGTCGGGAATGATGATCCCGCCCTTCTTCTGTTCCTTCGCTTCGAGCGGCTCAACCAGGACGCGTTCGCCCAGAGGTCTGATTTTAGCCATGATGTTCTATTCTCCCTTGTGGTTTTGTGGTTTCAGGTCATCCCTGGCGGAGCGGCCACCCGCCCCGACGTTGACGGATCGCGCCGGCCGGCGCACGACGCGCCGGCCGGCGCGATCCAAAATCATTTCTTTTTGCCGGTGTCGTCAGCCATGGTGAAGTCGGCGTCAATCACATCATCGGCCTTCCCGCCGGCGTTCTCGGCCGGACCGGAAGAGGCGCCCGCGTCGGCGCCGGCGTCGGTGTCGGCGCCCGATGGCGCGCCGTCGCCCGGCTTCTTCTGGTAGAGATCCTGCGCGACGGCCTGCATGGCCTGCGTCAGCGCCTCCTGCGCCGACTTGATGCGCGCGATGGCGCCATCCTTAAGCGCATCCTTCAGTTCCTGAATTGCCTTCTCGACCGGCGCCTTGCGTTCCGCCGCCACCTTGTCGCCATTCTCCTTGAGCAGTTTCTCGGTCTGGTAGACGAGGTTCTCGGCCTGGTTGCGCGTCTCGACTTCCTCGCGCCGCTTGCCGTCTTCGTCGGCATGCAGCTCGGCATCCTTGCGCATGCGTTCGATCTCATCCTTGGTCAGGCCGCTGGAGGCGGTAATGGTGATCTTCTGCTCCTTGCCGGTGCCGAGATCCTTGGCGCTGACATGCAGAATGCCGTTGGCGTCAATATCGAACGAAACTTCGATCTGCGGCACGCCGCGCGGCGCCGGCGGAATGCCGTCCAGCTTGAAGCGGCCGATCTGTTTGTTGTCGGCGGACATCTTGCGCTCGCCCTGCAGCACGACGATCTCGACGCCGGGCTGGTTGTCGGCGGCGGTGCTGAAAATCTCGCTCTTCTTGGTCGGGATGGTGGTGTTGCGTTCGATCAGCGGCGTGGCTACGCCGCCCAGAGTCTCGATGCCGAGCGTGAGCGGCGTCACGTCCAGCAGCAGCACGTCCTTGACCTCGCCCTTGAGGATGCCGCCCTGGATGGAGGCGCCCACGGCGACCACCTCGTCGGGATTGACGCCCTTGTGAGGATCCTTGCCGAAGAGCTCCCTCGCCTGGTCCTGCAGCCGCGGCATGCGCGTCTGACCGCCGACCAGCACCACCTCGTCCACGCTCTGCAGTCCGGCATCGCGCATGCAGTTGCGGCATGGGCCGAGCGTCCGCTGCACCAGCGCATCCACCAGTTGCTCCAGCTTGGCGCGTGTCAGTGTCATGGCCAGATGCTTGGGGCCGCTGGTGTCCGCCGTGATGAAGGGCAGATTGATATCCGAGGTCTGGGCCGTGGAGAGTTCGCACTTCGCCTTCTCGGCCGCCTCGCGCAAGCGCTGCAGCGCCATCTCGTCCTTGGACAGGTCAATGCCCTGGTCCTTTTTGAACTCGTCGATCAGCCAGCGCATCACCGCCAAATCCATGTCGTCGCCGCCAAGGTGAGTGTCGCCGTTGGTGGCCTTCACCTCGAAGACGCCATCGCCGATATCGAGGATAGAAATATCGAAGGTGCCGCCGCCAAAGTCGTAAACGGCAATCT
>JAQULY010000054.1 GCA_028718445.1 Kiritimatiellia bacterium | reverse complement strand
CTCGACGAGCGGATCGAGTTGGAGCACCTGGCTTTCGCGCCCGCCGGCGCGAACGCCGCCGGACCGCCAGCCAAGTCCTCTTCCCCGCATTTGACGTGCGCGCCGGAGCCGCTGCCGAACCCGCTGTCTTCGTCGGAGCAGTCCGAGGCGGCGCGGATCAGCGCCGCGCTCGAACGGACACACTGGAACCGCCGCAAGGCCGCGGAACTGCTTGGCATGAGCTACTCCACCCTGCGCGAGAAGATTGCCCGGCACGCGCTGCGATGACAAATCATGCGGCACAATGTGCCGCAAATAGTGCCGGAGGCTCTCGTTCCTCGCGCCATTCCGTGTCGCGGATGGGGCCGTCTTGACGGCGCCAAGGCCGCGAAATCACGTGTGCGTGGCCTAAACACGGCTGTTTTCCCGCATTCTACGACGCTTAAACCGCGTCGAGGCCGCATGGCATGCAGCCTGCGAACAGGCGCATGCTATGAATCTATGTCTACTGGAGCATGACCCCCTGCGAGCCAAGATCATCAGGCGGCACGTTGAGTCGCTCGGCCACTCGGTGCGGGATATTGCGTTCCCGCCGGATGGCGAGTTGATGCACGAACCGGACGCGGTGTCCGCGGTGGTGGTGGCGGATCTGACGGGCATGACGCGGCTGCCGCAACATCATGTGGAGTGTATCCG
Organism: Kiritimatiellia bacterium; assembly: GCA_028718445.1. Classification (GTDB taxonomy): domain Bacteria; phylum Verrucomicrobiota; class Kiritimatiellia; order RFP12; family JAAYLN01; genus JAQULY01. Next base: position 16,305 of record JAQULY010000054.1, on the reverse strand, counting down.
AAGATGTTTTCCGAGGGCGATCAGCATCCTGCTGCTGCGTCCCGAACAGACCATGAACGCCGAAGTGGCGCTCGCGAACGGCGTCGGGGCGGTACTGCGTGAACCTTTCCGTTTGGAGGATTTGGACATCCAGCTAGCCATGTGCACAAACCGTCCGTGAGGCCAAGGCAAGTTGGAACGCGAGGCCAGCCGGTGCCGGTCCGAGCGACAATGTAGCAGTGTAGCACCGAAGTTGCGGAGCAAGACCAACATGAGCAAGCACATTCCGAGTTTGGCAAAGACGTCGGGCATGCTATGGCTGAGGCGCGCATGCTTGAGCGTGACCGTGAGCGCCCTGCTCTGGGCGCCGGTCGTCCACGCGCACAATCTCGACACGCGTGCAACCAGCATTCACTACGCCGACGACTACGTCGCGCTGATGGCGCAACGCGCGGGCAGCAACCAGCCACTGGTGCAGGTGGGCGACGAATTCTGGGTGGTCATCAAGACAACCCCCGGCCCAGGCACGACGACCGGCGTGGGAGGTTACCAGACGTTCTACGTCCCGCCATGGGCGCAGGTACTGGACGCCGCCTATGTGCTTCCGGGCGCTTCCTCGCCAACAGGTTTCAACGCCATCCCACTGAAGGGCCAGTCGCCAATTGCCATCGGCGACGGACCGATCGGTGCCAAGAGCACGCCCGAACTCATCGGCTACACCTTGCCCGGCACCAACGGACTCGGCTTCGTCACCGCCCCCGTGACCGCCGCCGGCCTGCCCCGCGGCACGATCGCCGGCGTCTACGGCGATACCGGCATCTTTTTTTCCGCCGACCCGCGCACGGGCTTTAACACCTATGGCGCGGCGCCCGTCGGCGGTGCGCAGCCCTTGATCAACAACTCCGGCGACACCGTGGGCGAATGGGATGCGGTCAACGTGCTGGATCCGAACGTACTGGGCGTGATGACGCTCTGGGACTCCTACCAGTTGCGGGCATACGGCTACAAGGCTGGGCCGGCGATCGACTACCCTGACCAGCGCGGCAACGCGCCATGGGGATTGGCCAGCGCCGTTGCCGGTCCGCAGTCAGGATATGCCTGGGAGTTCGACTATACGACCTTCACAAACACGGCGGGCACGACTGCCCAGCGCATCCAGGCCGCCATCAGGATCGGTCCATGGCAGCGCATTCGCTACCCTGGCAGTCAGATTGCCAGCGACCAGCCAGGTCTGATCAGCACCGTCCTTGGCTATGCCGGAGTCGATGCCAGCCACGTCGGTTACGAGTTGAATCCGGAGAACCCGCTGCCCGTCGACACCCGTGCCGTACGCTTTGCGATCGGCCAGCTTGAACTCGGCCGCCCGGAGGTCTCGGCGGTCAAGATCCGCGTCACATCTCTGCCCAGTCAGTCCTGCACGAGAATATACAGCGACGCTTTCGGCGGCGACGCCGGCGGCACCGACAACGGCAAAGACCATATCTGGCGGTACTTTGACCCGACAGTCGTGTCGCTCGCCCCCTGCACCTTCCTCCAGAAGACCGTGTCGACGGCGCTCACGGCCCCTGGCGACGTCTTTTTCTATACCATCGTGTTCGCCAACAACGGGACCATTGACCTGCCGAACATCACGCTGACGGACACGTTGCCGAGCGGCATTGCCTATGTGAGCGCCTCTCCGCCCCCGTCCACCGTTGCGGCGCCGGTCTACACTTGGAACGTGGGCACTGTCGCGGCCGGCGACATGATCGTCATCACCAACTGGGTGAAGGGCACGGCTGTCGGCACGTTCTTCAACAACATGACCGTCCGCAGCGGCACGCAGGTCATCGGCACGGCTAACCAATCCGTCGAAGTGGCCTACCGGTCCCTGCTTCAAAAGGAAAAGACGGTGACGCCCTCCACCTCCGCGGCCGGCGGCACGGTCGACTATACCATTACCGTCTCCAACGACGGCACCGGTGGAAACGGCGTGCCCCTGATCGTGCGCGACTACCTTCCGGCCGGTTTCACCTTCGTCAGCCTGCTCGGGGTCACGTTGAACGGAGCGAGTATCACCACGCCCACGATTGTCGTGGATGCCGGCAACCCTGCCATCGTCACCTTCACAGTCTCCCAGAGCATCCAGACCAACAAGGAACTGGTCATCCGATACCGGGCTCGAGTCGGCGACACCGTCACCCCCGGCACTTACTACAACAGCGTCGAGCTGCTTTACGAAGGCAAGCGACAGCCCCCGATTCCCGAGGCACCCGTCACCGTCGCCGGCGGCTCGATCGGAGACACCATCTTCCGGGACTGGACCAATATCGGCACGTACGATGCGGGAGAGGAGGGTATCCCGGGTGTCGTCGTCAGCTTGTATCAGGACACCGACACCAATGGCACTTACGAGACCTTGATTGGCACGCGGACAACCGACGCCAATGGGCAGTACCTGTTCACGGGGTTGCCGGCCGGCAATTACCAGGTGCAGGTACCGACAACGGTCGGGGACTATCAGTTGAGCGCAGATCCGAACGGGCTCCCGGCCAGCAGCAGCTACACCATCGCGCTTGGCACGAACGAAGCTCGTCTCGACGCCGATTTCGGCTACCGGTTCAATGCTGCGAGCACGAACGCGGCTGAGATCGGCGATATGGTCTTTTCGGACACCGACTACGACGGCAAGAGGGACACCAGTGAGATCGGTATCACGAACGTCACGGTCTGGCTCTACGAGGACACCAACGGCAACGGCGTCCGGGACTCGGGAGACCTGCTGATAGCCACGACCGCGACTTCCGACGGGCTGACCATGGATGCGGACGGCGACGGCGAAATCGACTCGGCGGGCTTCTATGTCTTCAAGGGCCTTGACCCGGATCGGAACTACATCGTCCAAGTCGACCAGACGGACAGCGATCTGACGGCGTTCTTCAGTCCCAACCCTTACGTGATCAGCACGGCGGGCGAGATTGCCGTTTCCGCGGCGCAACTGCTCCCCGGCGAGCGTTACGGCGATGCCGATTTCGGCTTCTTCGGTCTCGTTCCGGGCGAAATCGGCGACCTGGTCTACCTCGATGCGAACCGGAACGGCACATACGACGCCGGCGACTCCCCGCTGCCGGACGTCACCGTGGAGATCTACAGGGATGACGACGAGGACGGCGTGGCCGATCCCGGCGAATGGGCGGCCAGTACGGTCACCGATCTGAACGGCAACTACCTGTTCGAGAACCTCGGGCCAGGCCAGTACATCGTCAAGACCCTTGCAGACGACCCGGATATCCCGTCCGGTGCCGTCGGTACGGCCTCGCAGTTCGTCGTCGTTCTCGAGGCAGGCGGTTCCTATCTTGGTGCCGACTTCCCCTTCGTAACCGTGTTGGACAAGACGGTGGACAAGACCTACGAGGTTGCCGGGGGCATCCTGACCTATGCGATCACCCCGTATCTCCCCGGAACAACGATTCTGAGCAGCGCGTCCGTCTCGGACGCCGTGCCGGCCGGCACGACCTACTACGGCAACGATATTCCGACGGCGGCCAGCGAGCCGGCCATTGGCGGGACCGGGAGTGTCGTCTGGAACCTGGGGACAACCGTTGCCGGGACGAACGGTGCCGGTGCGACGCCCGGCTACTCGCCCACGGCGATCACGCAGGCCACGACGACGGAGGCGGATGACACGTACCTCAGTATGGCGAACTCGACGACCTGGTACGGCGGGGGCACTGAACTTCAGACCCGGCCCGCCAACGCCAGCAGCATCAAGGCGACGCTGATCAAGTTCGCGCTGCCCTCTCTCAACGCCAACGACGTCGTGGACCGGGCCGTCATCCGGATCATGGTCAAGACAGCACGCACCAGCAGCCACACGGTCACGCTGCGCCGGGCGACAACCGCCTGGACGGAGGGCACGTCCTCGGCCAACGGGGCCACATGGGCCGACTCCGACGGGACTGGCGCGGGCGACTGGACGACCGCCGGTGTCTTCGGGACAAACGATTACGACAGCACGGTTTCGTACGGCAGCTACAATGCTCCCTATGCGAACGGGCAAACGCTCGTGTTCAACGTGACGGATCTGGTCCGGGCGTGGCGTGCCGGGACGGTGGCCAACAACGGTGTCGTGTTGATCGCGTCGGGGACCGATGCCGGAGATCTCAAGTTCTACAGTTCTGAGGCCGTTACGCCCGCGACGCCGGGCCCCCGACTGGTGGTTTCCTATTCCACCAGCGGGTCGGGCACGTTCACCGTGCGCGACGAGTTCAGCACGGCCGCCTACAACAACGACAACGGGACCCGGCGGTGGGCTGGCGGATGGCTGGAGACCGGCGACGGCGGGTCGCCGAGCGCCGGGAACATCCTGATCACGGGCGGCCGCCTGAGGGTGAAGGATACGGCGGCCGTGTCGATCTACCGGACGGCGAACCTTTCGGAGACGACTGCGGCGACCCTCAGCCTGGACATGGCGAACAACACGTTGGACAGCACGTCCGACATCATCCGGTTGGAGGCCTCGAAGGCAGAGACCGCCACCTGGATCACGCTCGACACGTACACCAAGGGCACGGCCGCTTTCACCGGCAAGACGTTCGACCTCGTCAGTCTCCTGGGTGGCGTGAGCAAGGTCACGCGCATTCGCTTTGTCCGCGTTTCCTCCGGAGGAAAAACCGGCAAGAGCATCGATTTCGACAATGTCCAGATCAGCTACACCACGCCATCCGGCGGCACGACCGCAACCCGGCTTTCGGCGGATACGGCGCTGCTTTCCGGCACGCGCAACGTGACGATAACCATGACCGTGTTGTCCGATGTCAGCGCGAACGTCACTCCGCCCACGAATCTGACGGTCACGACCACCGGTACGGCCTCAGCGACCAAGGTCAGCGGACCGACCCCTTCCATCGGCCGGGCAGATTCCGTCGGTTACACCTTCACGTACGTCTATCAGGTGAGTTCCAGCACCGGCATCGGCAGCGTGCGCTTCAGCGGCGCACCCACCGGCCCCAGCGGGTTCACCTTCGGCACGGGGTACTCCCAGAGCGTTCTGACGACCGCGCCGCTGACCTTCCAGGCCAAGGTGAACGACCCCGCGCCAAGCCCCGGGCCAGTCACCAACACCGCCAGCCTGACGGCCAACAGCGGTGCAATCAGCTTCGCGTCTCCTCCCGCTCTCACCGCCACAAGCGCCTCGATCGGAGACCGTGTGTGGCTTGACGCAGACGGTGACGGCGTGCAGGACACCGGCGAAGTCGGCATTCATGATGTCGTCGTCTACGTCTATGCCGACAGCAACATGGACGGAATCCCCGACGGCCCGCCGGTGGGCAGCGCGGTGACCGGCCAGGATGGGAGCTACCGTGTTCAGGGGCTGCCCGCGGGCAACTACCTGGTGAGCTACGATTTCGACACGGTTCCGGCCGGCTACACGGCCAGCACGTCGGGGAGCCTCAGCGTCTATGGCCTCACAAGCGGGCAGCAGTACTCGACGTCTGATTTCGGTCTCAAGCCCGCGGGCGGCGGAACGGGGGCGATCGGCGACCAACTGTGGGTCGATGCCGACAACGACGGTGCGCAGGACGCCGGTGAGAGCGTGCTGCCCGGCGTGACGCTCGTGCTCGAGCAATTGATCGGAGGCATCTGGAGCACGGTTGCCACCACGACCACCGACACCAACGGTATCTACGCCTTCTCCGGCCTGGTCGATGGTGACTACCGGGTCAGTGTGGACACAAACAGTCCCGTGGTGTCGCCCTTCGACGGCACGAATACGCTCGGTGCCGCCATGATTCCCACATATGACCTCGGCGGAACCAACACGCCGCACCAGGCAACCGTGACGCTGAACAGCGCGCAACGCGTTTACGACAGCGTCGACTTCGGCTACAACTGGTCGGCTTCCATCGGCGACTACGTCTGGTGGGATGACGACCTCGACGGCATGCAGGACCCGGGCGAGCAGCCCATCTCCAATGCCTTCGTCCTTGTCTACTACGATTACAACGGCAACGGCATCCTCGATGCGACCATGGGAGACTACCAAGTGGCATTTGCGCGCACCGACGCGAACGGTAACTACCTGATCGAGAACCTGCCGCCCGGAACGTACTTGATTGATGTCTACGAAGACAGCATCACTACTGACGGAGTGAGAGACATCGTTCCAACCACCGGCGACGTGCTCTCTTACGAACTGGGCGCCGGCGAGCAGTACCTGGATGCGGACTTCGGGTACTATGAAGGCGCCGCGGTGTCGGGCAACGTCTTCTGGGATGACAACCGCAATGCCTACATTGATGGCGGCGAATTGGGCCTGACCAACGTGACGGTCGTGCTGACGGGGACGGATGCGGGTGGCAACCCGGTGACGTTGACTACCTCGACGCGCGCCGACGGCAGCTTCTACTTCCTGGTGCCCGAGGGGAACTACACGGTCACCTACAGCAACGCCACGTTGCTGGCCGCCTACCCGTCGCTCGGCGACGCCACGACCCCGACCTCGTATTCCTTCCATGCTTACCCGGGCGAAGAAAACACGACGCAGCTTGATTTCGGCGTCGACGGCAGCGGGCGCATCGGCGACACGGTCTTCGCCGACGTCAATGGAACCCCCGGCCAGCAGACGGGCGAGGCCGGAATCGCGGGCGTCACCTTGCGCCTGTACGCCAACCCCGACGGCAGCACCACGCTCAATGGCGACGAAACGCTGCTGGAGGTCACCGTCACCGACGAGCTTGGGAATTACGAGTTCCTGGGGTTGAACGACGGACAGTACCTGGTGCAGGTGGTGACGGACACGCTGCCGCCCGAGTATGCGACAACGCCGACGACCGACCCGACCGGCGCTCTCGACAGCCAGGGAACAGCGGTCATATCAGGCGGCGGCAGCGTCCTGACGCTCGACTTCGGCTACCCGCTGACGCCGTTGAGCTACAGTGTCGGCGGCACGATCTACGACGACAACGGCTCTGGCGGCGGAATCATCACCAACGGGATGCAGGACGGTACGGAACCCGGGCTCGCCGGCGTGAGGGTGACGGTCCAGGTCGGCACCAACGGCGTTTACGACACCTATGTGATCTATACGGACGCCAACGGCAACTACATGCTCGACGGCGTGCCGCAAGGGAGCGACGTCATCGTCACCGCCGACGAGACCACGCTCCCCAGCGGGGCCTACGTGCAATCGGGTGATCCTGACGGCGGCACGCTCGACAATACTTGGACGATCACAAACGTCCAGTCCGATGCCGCCAACATCGACTTCGGCTACCATGCCCAGTACGGCAGCATCAGCGGCTCTGTCGTCAACGGCGACGGCGATGGCGTCGCCGAGTTCGGCGAACCCGCGCTGACCAACGTGTCGGTCACGCTGCTCTACGCCGGGGTTGACGGCATCTTCGGCACGGCCGACGACACCACGACCGTCACGGTCACGGATGCCAGCGGCGCCTACAGTTTCTTGAGTCTCGTGCCCGGCAACTACCGGGTGATCGAAAGCGATCCGGCCGGTAATGTCAGCCTCGCCGACGCCGACGGCGGCAACCCGAATGTTGTCGATGTGCCCTCTCTCCGGCCCGGCCAGAACGTCATCGCGCGCGACTTCGAGGACACGCAACCCGACCGCTATCTGGGCAACTTCATCTGGCACGACCTGGATGGCGACGGCATCCAGGATGCGGGTGAACCCGGCATCTCCAACGTAACCGTCCGGATCTACTCCGCCGGTGCCGATGGCATTCTGGGCACGTCCGACGATGTCCTGGAAGATACGCAAATCACGGACGCTGACGGCGCATATCTCTTCGAAGGCTTGGCGCCGGCAAGCTATCTTGTGCAAGTCGACCCCAACCAACTGCCCGCGGGATTTGCGGAGTATCCCAGTGCTGACCTGGATGGCGTGCTTTCGCCTAACCAAGCCGTGGCGACCGTGGATGCGTCGGCAGGGCGTCTCGATGTCGATTTCGGCTACTTCCCTCGCGCCGCCATCGGCAACCTGGTCTGGGAGGATATGAATGGCGACGGCGTTCAGAATGTTGGTGAACCGGTGCTGACCAACGTGACCGTGCAGCTCTTCGACGCGTCCAGCAACCTGGTGGCGACGGTCGTCACCGACGAAACGGGCGGTTACGCTTTCACCAACCTGTTGCCGGGAACCTATTATGTCCACGCCGTGTCGCCGGATGGCTACACCAACACTTTGGTGCGCGCGGGCGAATTCGCGTCGCTCGATAGCGACGGCAATGGAGCGGGCTGGAGTGATGCCGTGGTGGTGTCATCGGGCCAAACCATTGCCGACCTGGACTTCGGGTTCTACCGCCCTGCCAGGGTCTTCGGCTATATCTTCCACGAGGAACTGCCCGAAGGCATCCGTGACGTGGGCGACAGCGCCGTCACCAACATCGGCGTCTACCTGGTGGACACTAACGGCGCCATGCTGGCGGAGACATACACCGACGCCAACGGCTACTACAGCTTCGACGAGTTGCCGCCCGGCAGTTACGCGTTGCGTTTCTGGGTGCGGCTCGAGAAGCTGACGCTCACACCCGTCGGCACGGACCCGGAACGCAACCGCATCGATGCCGCCTCGGAAGGTTTTCTGGACCTCGTGCTCTACTCCGGCGATGGACTCACGGCGGAGGCGGAGCCATACAACGTCGGTCTGACCGGCGATGCACCGCTGGCAACCTCGATCGCCATGCGCATTTACAAGTCGTCCGAGGGCGTCTTCCTCGATTTCCAGACGGTGTCGGAGGTCGAGGCCGACAGACCGATCATCATTTATCGCCTCATGCCGGACGGCGCCTATGTCGAGCTGGGCCGCGTGACGTCGCGCGGCGGCGACCAGAGCTACACCATCGAGGTGGACCCGTCGCTGCTCAACCTGGAAGGTCTCAACCGCATCGTGATCCTTGACGAGAGCGATGCCCGCCATGAGTTGCTGGTGAGCGTGGCGTCCTTCGCGGCCGAACTCGTGCAGATGACCAAGCAGGGCCTGACGCTGACCTGGCGCAGTCTGCCGGGTTCGGTTTACGACATCTACAAGGCGCCGACACCGTCCGGACCGTGGACGCTGACGGTGACAGAGGTCTACGCCGACGGCGACCGCTGCTCAACCATCGTGCCGGTCAATCCCGCCGAACCCCAGGCATTCTTCAAGATCGTCATGCGGCAGTAGGGAGCGAATCCTGGGGACACCTAGCGGTTGACAACACGCATGCGCGAGTCTAACCTTATCGCTATATACGACATCAGCCGTTTGTGCTGAGATCGCCTCATACATATACCGACATCCGGAAGGAACCGACCGATGAGCGAAACGACCACCCAAACCACCCCCGACCCGGCCGCGACCGCGCCGGCGATGGATGCCAAGGAGATTGAGGCCGGAAAAACGTTCGCAATCCTGAGCTATATCATCAGCATCCTGTGTCTTGTGCCGTTGATTCAGAAGGACAACGCCTTCTCCCTGTATCACGCCAAGCAGGTGCTGCTGCTGCTCATCACCTCGGTTGCGCTGATGGTTGTGAACGTGATCCCCTGTCTTGGCCAGATCGTCTCCATGGTGGGATTTCTGGGCGTGCTGGTGTTGGTCATCATCGGACTGATCAACGCCATCAAGGGCGAAGCCAAGCCCCTGCCGTTGATCGGCAAGCTGGCCGAAACCTGGTTCAAGGATATTCAAAAGAAGGCCTGAGCCACGCCGCGCCGGCGGGTTGAAACGGATAGCCCATGCGGTTCGAGCGTCGCATCCCGCGTTGGGACGATTCTTATTCGCTGGTCGGACTCTATTTCACGCCGTTGCTGGCCCTGAGTGTAGCGCTCGTGGCGCGCCTGCCGGCACGCTGGTTGCCGTGCTGCGCCTGGAAGCGCCTCACCGGAATCCCCTGCCCCACCTGCGGCGCCGGGCGCGCGGCCTCCGCGCTCGCGCACGGCGCGATCGTGGATGCTGGGCGCCTGCAGCCGTTGCTGACCGCCGCCGCGCTGCTGCTGACAATCGTCTGCCTCTATGCCGCTGTCACCGCGGCATTCCGCTGGCGGCGTCTCTATCCCGTCCTGTCGCCGCGCGAACGCCGCGCGGCGTGGTTGTACCTGGCCACGCTGATCGTGCTGAACTGGGTCTATCTGGCACTGGACGGAAGGTGAGCGTACGCCACTGGCATATGGTCAACCCAATCGAACCGCAGATTGACGAATACTGAACCGCAGAATGTCGAAGTTATTCCCTTCATGATTCGCTACTCATTATTCGTCAATCTGCGGTTCGCATCTGTTCCAGTTCTTGAACAACTTGTCGAACTGGCCGCATGCCAGTGGAGCGCCCGAACCTAGAACAGCCGCTTGATCACGCCCAGGATGCCTTGTTTCCAGGGCACGCGATGTGAGATGCCCGAGGCATTCCTGAAGCTTTCCATGTTTTCAATATACCACTGGTAGTTGCGGATCAGTGCCTGTTTGTTCGAGAACTCCGGATCGAATCCCAACAAACGCTCGGCCTTTTCGATGCTGACGAACGAGTCCTCGCAAGCCGTTTCGTAGACCCATTTGTAGAGCGGCGACAGATGCAGGAACTCCAGCATGCGCAGGGCCCAGATCACCGGTCGCGCAGGGAACCCAAGAACGCGTCCGCCATGTCCAGCGTAGTCGAGCACCGCCTGATAATCCTCGCGCATCGTGGTGAACTCGCGCGCGCCGATGTTGAAGGTGTCGTTGACGCGGTCGCGCTCCAGGGTCAGACAAAGCCAGATGGCCGCGCAGAGATCGGCTACGTCCAGCAACTGGTAGCGGTTGCGGCCGCTGCCGATCATCGGGAAGTTGCGGCCGTCACGCGCCCAGTCGTAGAAAAGCGCGAAAACTCCCAGGCGCTCCGGACCGATGAAGGACTTGGGACGCAGCACCGGCACGCACATCCCCTGGGCGCGATACTCGCCGCAGACCGCCTCGGCGTCAATCTTGGCCTGCCCGTAAGGGCCGACGCCGTCCAGTTTGTCGTCCTCCCGCAGCGGATGATGATCGGGAATGCCGTACACCGCCGTTGACGAGATATGCACGAAGCGCTCGACCCCGGCGTCCGCGGCCGCCCGCAACAGCTTGCGCGTGCCCTCGACTTCGGTCGTTATGATGTCGCGCGGACGGTACAGCGGCAGCGCGGCGGCGGTATGCACCACCCATTTGACGCCCTGCATGGCGCGCGCGACCATCTCCTCATCGCGAATGTCGCCGGTCAGAACCTCCACGCGCTCGCGCTCAGGATAGTCGAACGGCGCGATGTCCAGCACGCGCACCGGCCCGGCGCCCTTCGCCAACAGATGCCGCACCAGGTTGATACCCAGAAATCCGCTTCCGCCCGTGACCAGAACCGTGTTCCTATCCATAGCATGTTCCTCTACAACCAGACTGTCTATTCGGAGCCCCATGGCTCGCCGCCGGCAGGCGATAAGCCCAGTCTGTCATCACTTGCCTGCGCCAAATTCCCGCACCAGTTGCATCACGGCCTCGACCGCGTCCGCCTCAGGAACCACACCGACCTGACGGCCGGCGTGGAAGAGCACGAACCTGCCGTCTCCGCCGGCGATGGCGATGTCGGCGCCGCGCGCTTCACCGGGGCCGTTGACCACGCAACCCATCACCGCCACGTGCGGGCGCGGGACGGCTGGATGTTCGCGGTAGTGCCGTTCGAGCGCGTCCTCGATCGCGCGCGCGATCGCCGCCACATCCACGCGGGTGCGGCCGCAGGTCGGGCAGGAAGTCACACTCGGACCGGGCGCACGCAGTCCCAGCGCCCGCAGCAACTCCAGCCCCACGCGCACCTCCTGCTCGGGCGTGTCGGTCAGCGACACCCGGATGGTATCGCCGATCCCCTCGAGCAACAGCGCTCCCAACGCGATGCTGGAACGCACCGTGCCGGCCAGAAAGGTGCCAGCCTCGGTCACGCCCAGGTGCAGCGGATAATTCGTCCGCTGCGCCAGCAGGCGGTAGGCCGCCAGCGTGCGTGGCACATCCGAGGCCTTCACCGAAATCTTGATCTCGCGGTAATCTTCGCCTTCGAGCAGCGCCACATGACGTAGCGCGCTCTCCACCAAGGCTTCGGGCGTGGCCGCGCCGTGGCGTGCGAGGATATCGGCTTCCAGCGAGCCGGAGTTGACGCCAATGCGAATCGGCAGGCGGCGCGGCCGGACGGCCGCGACGACAGCACGGATGCGTTCCACGCCGCCGATGTTGCCGGGATTGATGCGCAGTCCGTCCACACCCGCGTTGACGGCGGCCAGCGCCAACCGGTAGTCGAAATGGATGTCGGCCACCAACGGCGTCTCCACCTGCCGTCGAATCAGCGCCAGCGCGCCGGCGGCCTCGGCATCGGGCACGGCCAACCGCACCAGATCGCAGCCCAACGCCATTACGCGGCGGATCTGCGCCACGGTCGCGTCCACGTCGCGCGTGTCCGTCTTGGTCATCGTCTGCACGCTGACCGGCGCGCCTCCGCCGATGCGCAGGGCGCCGACCGAAAGCTGACGGGTCTGTTCGCGCTGCGTACTCATGGCGCGGGCGCTGCGGCCGCGTCGGCCAACGGCCCGTCCGCCGCGGACGTGCCGCCGCCGTCCGGCGATACTGCCGGCGTGTTGGTCGAGACCGTCTCGACCGCCAATGGCTCGTGACGCTTGAAGATGCGGTGAAGACTCAGGGCGTCGCGGAAGATCAGCAACGTCATGAGGCCGATCAGCAGCACGGCGAAGATGTTCGCCAGCCAGTTGACCAGCTTGGGCGGCGGTTTGCGTCCGGTCACGATCTCCCAGACCGCGAAGACGATGTGCCCGCCATCCAGCACCGGCAACGGCAACAGGTTGAGCAGGGCGAGGTTGACGCACAGAAAGCGCAGGAACGCCAGCGCGATAATGAACCCGCTACGCACCTGATACCACAACAGCACGACAATGACTAGCGGTCCGCTCAGGCTACCGGCGGCGCGCTTGACTTCGCCGCGGGTACGTGGCGCGACGAGAGCGCGCAGAATACGCACCACGCTCTTGGCATCGTTCGTGAGCTGACGCAGCGGCTGGCGGTATTGCATCCACTGCGGCGCCGGCCCCATGCCATTGAAGACCACTCCAACGAGGTGTCTTCCGGCGGCCGCGTTGAACTCAGGCGTCAGTTCGACTTCAAGCGGCCGTCCGCCGCGACGTAAAGCGAGCCGCATGGGATGGGCGCCGTGCGCCGCGACACGTGCGGTCATGTCCATGGGGTCGGCCACGGGCACGCCCTCGATGGACTCGACGATATCGCGCGGCAGCAAACCCGCACGTTCCGCGGGAGAATTGGTCATGACCGCGCCTACAACGGCGGGCAGGCGCGGACTGACGCCGCTGACCGTCATGAACCCGCCATCCGGATCGCGCTCCACCGGCAGCGTCAGGTTCAGCGGCTGACCTTGCCTGGCGACGACCACGGACAGTCCGTTCGAGAGGTCACCGCCTAGATGACACTCGATGACAAACTCATTCCAGTTGGCGACGCGGTTGCGGTTGACGGACTCGATGCGGTCGCCTCGCCGCAGTCCGGCGGCGTAGGCAGGACTGTTGGTGGCAACCATGCCCACGGTGGTGTCGGCGCCGCCCGCGCCGTTATCGGGCGTCAGGTAGATCACCCATGCCAGTGCAACGGCGAAGATCAGGTTGCCGAGCGGTCCGGCCAGCGCCACGACCATGCGCTTCCAGGGCGCCACATCCGGCAACACGCGAACGGGCGGCGCAGGTTCATCGGCCTTCCCCGCCTCGGGGTGCGCGTGTTCGCCCTGAATGCTCTCCATGCCGGCGGGATCCATCTGCGGCAGCGCCACATATCCGCCCAGCGGGATGCTGCTGATGCGGTATTCCACGCCGCCGATGCGCCGTTTCCAGATGGCCGGGCCGAAGCCGATCGAAAAGGCGTCTATCGTCAGCCCGAGCCACCGCGCCATCAGAAAATGGCCCAGTTCGTGAACAAACACGGCCAGGCTGAACAGGATGGCCACGCCCACTCCGGCGAGGATATTGATGAGAAGTGGCGGAATCGGCAATGCGTCCATAAGTTGGCATGAAAGTATATATGTACGCGCGCGGCTTGACGAGTGCGCAACGCGGAGTATCTGACCGGTGGGAGCGGGTCAGCACAGGCGCAACGCCCTAGGGGTAGGAGACAGGGTTCAGGGCTCAGAATCCGTGGGTCAATAGTCATAGCCAGCGTTCCTGGTGACGACGAAGTAGTTCGACGAAGCGTAACCGACAAAGTGTGGGACGAAGTGTGCGACCAAGTGTGCGACTAACCGACCATATCGTCAGCCGCTATCGTCGCCGTCATCGTCCACCGACCGGCGCCGCTTGCTTCGCGCCACGTCTGCCCGTATCATCCCACCCAACCACTCACACATCCACACACTCACACACGGACACCCATGTGCGGCATTGCAGGCATTCTGAAACCGGGACATCGCGACCTGATCCGTCCGGTCACGCGACTGATGAAGCACCGTGGCCCCGACGACGAGGGCTACTATTCGGACGAACACATCTCGCTGGGACAACGGCGCCTCAGCATCATTGATCTGGCGGGCGGACGGCAACCCATCCCCAACGAGACCGGCCGCCTGCAGTTGCTGAGCAACGGGGAAATCTACAACAGCCCGGAATTGCGCCGCGAACTGCAGGCGCGCGGCCATGTCTTCCACACCGCCACCGACGTCGAGACGGCGCTGCACCTTTACGAAGAAGAAGGCCCCAACTGCGTCAAGCGTCTGCGCGGCATGTTCTCGATCGCCATCTGGGACGCGGCTGAACGCACGCTCTTCCTGGCCCGCGATCCGATGGGCCAGAAGCCGCTCTTCTACATAGACGAACCCGGCGGCTTCGCGTTCGCATCCGAGGTCAAAAGCCTGCTGGCCACCGGACTGGTCAAGACCGTCGCCGACCGCGACGCGCTCTGGCATTACATGTCGCTGCGCTTCGTGCCGGACCGCTACACCTTCTTCAAGGGCGTCCACAAGCTACCCGCCGCCACCTGGATGCTGCGCCGGCCCGACGGCACCATCCGCAGCGAGCGCTACTGGAGCCTGGATTTCCGAAACAAACTGACCGACAGCGAAGACGAGATCGTCGACCAGCTCGACCACGTGCTCTCCGAGTCCGTCAAGCTGCATCTGCTCAGCGACGTGCCGGTGGGCTCGTTCCTGAGCGGCGGCATAGATTCCAGCACCGTCACGGCCATGATGGCCAAGGCCACCGGCCAGCCCTTCCCCACCTTCTCGATCGGTGTCAAGGAGCAGAGCTTCAACGAGCTGCCGTGGGCGCGCATGGTCTCCGAACGCTACGGCCTGCAGGGACGCGAGAAGGTGGTCGAGGCCGACCTCGTGCACCTGATGCCGACCATGATCCACCACATGGACGAGCCTTCCGATCCCTTCGGCGTGGGCGTCTACCTGGTCTCGCGCGAGGCCGCACGGGAGGTCAAGGTCGTGCTCAGCGGCGATGGCGGCGACGAGAACTTCGCCGGTTACGACCGCTTCGCGGGTCAGCGCATGGTGGACTACTACGCCTGGCTGCCGGCTGGTCTGCGCCGCCAGGTCATCGGACGCCTGATTGCCTGCGTGCCCGAATCGTTCGCCTACAAGAGCCTGGCCGGCAAGCTCAAGTGGTTTCACGCCATGTCGTTCCACGACGCCGGCGGACGCTATGCCGAGAGCATGAGTTTCCTGCGCTTCACGGATGAACACAAACGGCTGCTGTTCACCCCCACAGCGCAGGCCGCGCTGACCGACCGCGACTCCGCCGCCAAGATTCTGGCCCATTTCAACAGCGACCGCGCCGACGACCTGGTGGATCGCATGCTGCACACCGACCTGATGACGCGCATGCCCGACCACCTGCTGACGATCGCCGACCGCATGTCCATGGCGCACTCGCTCGAAGCGCGTCCGCCGTTAATTGATCACCGCGTCAGCGAGTTCGCGGCCTCGATTCCCGGCGCCGTGAAGCTCAAGGGGCGCTCGCTCAAGCACGTCCTGCGGCGCGTGGCCGAGCGCTACCTGCCGCGCGAGCTGATCTACCGCCCGAAGCAGGGCTTCGGCTTTCCCATCGGCATCTGGTTGCGAACCGATCTGCGCGACTTCACACGTAACCTGTTGCTGCGCGACTCGCGTTTCGTGGCCGAGGGCGTTTTCGACGGCGCCTATGTCCGCCGGCTGGTGGACGAGCATCAGGGCGGCAAGGCCGACCACAACTTCCGGCTGTGGATCCTGCTGAACCTCGAAATCTGGCACCGCCTCTATTTCGGGGGCGAGAGCGTTGACGGCTGTCGCGCGCTGATAGATCGCCT
>JAQULY010000053.1 GCA_028718445.1 Kiritimatiellia bacterium | reverse complement strand
TCTACGACGAACAGGGCGTGTATTTTCTCGTCAAGGCCGGCGAGCCCGATGTCGGCAAGCTGAGGAAGGATGTGCCGCAAGTGCTCGATGCTGCGGTGTGGGGAAACGACGATGTGGAAATCTTCGTCGATCCCCTGGGGGACCGGAACGAGTACGCTCAGTTCGCCGTGAATCCGGCGGGGGTCAGAAGCGAGTTCTATTTTATCGAGAGCGGCAATACCGGGCGGGCCATGTACAACCCGAAATGGGACGCGGCCGCAACCATCGGCAAGGATGGCTACGTTGTGGAAGTCTTCATCCCCTACGCGGCCCTGTACTGCCGGAAGCTCAAGGAGGGTCCTCAGGATTGGGTTTTCAGCGTCGCGCGGCAGCGGCTTGCCGGGTCGGAATTCATGTATACCGCTTTCAGCCACCCTCCGTCCGACAAAGGGTTCCACGACATCAAGTCGTGGGGGCACTTGAAAGGCGTGACCGTGCCGGCGGACCGGTACGTGTATACGGCGGGCAAGGCGCCGACGGTCAGCATGACGAAGGACGCGTCCGGCGCTTACCAGGCGTTCGTTGCGGCGGAAATCCGGAACCTGTCGAACAAAATGGGTGAGGTGGTCCTGGGCTGTACGGTCGAGGGAAAGTTGCTCGATAGAAGACTGACCATTCCCGCCAATGCCGCGGCGTCCGCCGAGTTGGGCCCTTACACCGTCAAGACCTTCGGGAAGAAAGAGGTTTGGGTAAACTGCCATGGCGCTGCCACGAACGATCTGCTTTTTGCCAACCTCTATGTGGCCCGGTTCAACTACGAGCCGTTGAAGATCACGGTCACGGAGCCCGCGTATCGGAACGCCATATATTTCACCGAGAATATCAAGGCCATTCAGGCCGAGATCGGTCTCAATATGCCGGAAGCCAAGCTGGCCGGCGCGACCCTGGAAACCAAGTTTCTGGCCGCCGACGAACAAGTCTTGTTTTCCAAACAGGACGCGCTGTCCGCCGGCCTGCGTAGGATCGCCGTGTCGATTCCGGCCGACAAGCTCGGGGAGGGGGAATACCGGCTGGCTGCGGCGCTGAAGGACAAGGCCGGGGCGGTCATAGAGGAGACGACGGCGCCGATCCGCAAACTCGGCAAGGCGCCCGGGGTCGAGGCGCGCGTGGGCAAGGACGGCAAAGTCATAATCGAAGGCGTTCCGGTGCTCATACGGGGGATGGCCGTCGGGTTTGGCTATCTCGTTCCGGCCGGGGCGCTCCCCGCCATCCGCTGCCCGAGAGCCATGAATTTCGCGCCGGCTATCGATAACGTCGGCGCCGACAGGAACTGCTATTACTATTTCACCACTCTGGATCGCATGCCCGGCCTCGAGGCGGCCGCCAAGCAGGATGCCAGACTCCCCGAGGAAACGAAAAAACGAGTCCTGGAGGTCATCCGGGAGAATCGGTTCGCGCGCAATCTGATAGGCTATTACCTTTCCGACGAGCCGGAATGCCGGAGCCTTTCGCCGGACACGCTGAAGGAGCTGTATCAGTTCGTGAAGGAAAACGACCCGTGGCGTTTCTGCATCATCGTCAGCCGGTCGCCCGCCACCTATGTGGATTGTTGCGACGTGATCTGCCCGCATCCCTACGTGGGGCCGCTGATGGACGTGGAGGGCCGCCGCACCACCGGCCGCGATGCCGCTTATGTTCACATGATTATGACGGAGGCCATCGAGGGGATCGCCGGCCGCGCCAAGGCGTTGTGGATCATGCCGCAGATTTTTTCATATTACAATCTCTCGCCCACCATGTTCCCGGATTGCGTCATGCCCGATTTCGACCAGGCGCGCTGGGCCATCCTGGGCGGCATCGCCAATAAGGCGACCGGCATGACACCTTTCGCCTTTTACGATTATTGGAACGAGATCGAAACCCGCGTGGGCGTCACCTATCTTTTCGAACTCCTCGCCTGGCTCGACTCGCCGCTCATGGACGGCAAGGATGTCCCGCTGGCCGTCGCGTGTTCCGAAGGCGCGGTCGACGCCATAGGCAAGGCCGCCCCCGATGGCGAACTTTATGTGGTGGCGGCGAACCGCTCGGACGTGACGTTGACGGCGACGTTCAAGAGCGAGGCCTTCAAATCGCGCAAGCGGATGAACGTGGTCGGCGAAAATCGGTCGGTGGCGATTAGGGATGGCGCGTTCGAGGACCGCTTTGTCCTGAACGGGGCGCACGTCTACACCACGTTGGAGGCGTTGCCGTACATGAAGTCGGTGGACGAGGTCAAGGCCGAACTCGCCGCGCTACGGACCAATTACGACAAGGGCAATCTGTTGCGGAACGGCTCGACCGACTGGGCCGTCGGGATCGACGGCCGCAATGCCCGCCTCTATGGCGATCAACTGGCCGATGGGTGTGTCGATACGGGCGGATGGTTTCCCGCCTACACCAGTCGGACGGAGTTTGACTTGGTGTTTCCGAAAGGGGTCAAGTTCCATAAGTTTGTCTTCTATTCGTACAACATCGAGTCGGCCACACTCCAGGTTTGGGACTCTGGTAAATGGACCGATCTGAAGACCTGGAACGACATGCAAGGATTCAAGCAGACGTGGGAAGGCGATCGGAAAGAAACCGTCAAAATGCGTCTGCGGGTGAACCGGCTCAAGCCGAGGGAACAAATGCCATCCGTCACGGAAGTGGAACTGTATTAGCGATAAATTATGAAGACGATTCTGCGGACGGTCATTTTTCTGTGCCTGGCCGTGACGCTGCGCGCCGGGGTGGCGCGCCAACCGGACACCAACACCCTGTGGGTGGAGACCTTCGCCACTTCCGCCGATGCCACGAATTGGACGACCTCCATGCGGTTGGCGGTGGAGAACGGACGCCTGACCGTGACGCCAGGCGATTCGACCCAGCGAGCCATGTCACGATACATCGAATGGAATGACGCATATCCCTACTTCCAATTCGAGTATGCGGTCGGCACCTTGGTGGAAGGGTACAAAGGCTTTTATTTCATGCCGTTCTTCAGCAGCAACGGCGGCTATTTCCCCGGTCGCTGGACTTTTGACTTGCGTGCGTGGTTCCCCGTGCTTCCATCACGACCGCCGTTTCTTTTACGGGTGGACATTCATGGGGCGGTTCTGCGGTTCGACTATTTCCGCGTGGTCAAGCATCCAGAAGACGCCTTGCTCGTGACCGCCGAGCCGGCGGCCAAGACGACGCTGGCAACGGGTGACAAGATCCGGTTCGAGGCGATTTTGAAAGATCGAGCCATGGATGTAACCGTCAGCGTATTGACCCCCTCGGCGGTGAAACTGGGCGGGATCAATGCCGATGGGTACATCCAACTCGTATCCGCGGACAACGGAAAGACATGGACCGGCGAATTGACGGTGGGTAAAGGACTTGGAACCACGGAGATAAGACCGGGGGCCCTCATTTTCAAGGCGAACGTTCTGGGCGGTGAAATCGGACGACTGTATACGGTCAATCCGTGGGCCATAAAGCCATGAACCTAAAAGGAGCAACGATCAGCGGTCAGCTTTCAGCCATTGTGCAGCAAAGCGCGTAGTTTCTAGGTGACCCTGGCAGCCCCTTCCGTTTCGATGTTCTAGTCAATGGTTTGGCCTACTCTATGATGTGTGTCCCACTCGCCGCCTTCGTGCAGCGACATGGTCCACATCTGCACATCCTCAAAGAAGCCCTGGCCGTTCTGCACGATGAATCCGAGCCGCCGCGGCGTGATGCCGGGGTGGTCGGGGTCATGGGCCGTGTTGAACGTCTCCACCAGCAGGTCATCGAGATAGAGTTCAAACATGGTCCTCCTTGCTAAGAGGCGGAACCGATGCGGTACATGCGGTGTCAATCCGGCGGGCGAGGCGCAACCGGGGCCGACGGTGTCCTCAACCGTGAACGTCAGGGGATCAAGGGTCAACCGACCGGTCTCGGTGAGTCCATAGCTGTGCAGCAGAATGGCTGTGCCCATTCCAGGCGCTTCCTCCAGATAAAAGCCCACCGACGATGCCACGAGACGCCGGTCGCGGCAGGTCGCGCGGATCACACCTTCCACCACAATGCCGTTGTTGAAGTCGCGAGGAGTCTCGAACAACGTGACCGTGGTGGGAATGTTCGTTCGCCGGAAGGAGATTCTCTCGGGCTGGGCCTCGATACGGCACCCGTTGTCCTTCAGTTCGCAGGTAGCATTCTTGCCCGGTTCGCCCGGATAGACGATCCGGCGCTGGTCCAGTCCGATCGCCAGGGATTCTCCCTTGAGCGCGTCATTGCCGGCCCAGTACCCGAGGCGAAGATGCCCGTGTCCGTCAACGATCGCCCGCTTGAGGGGCGGCAGCCAGGCCGCGCCGGTCTCATAACTATGGCCGTCGTACTGGTACCCATTGACGAGCAGTTCCGTGTCGGTCTGAATGAAGCGCGCCCACAGGGAGACCCAGCGTGTCGAGTTCCCGCACAGACGATAGGCGGCGACATCGGCGCGGAAGGGCCCCGTGGGAGTGTCGCTCACCAATGTGTAGACTCCGTATCCGGTGACGCCCATGTAATTGAACCAGCCGCCGACGAGGTAGTAACGACCACCGATGGCATGGCAACCACCGATTTCGAAACCGCTCTCATCGCCGGTCGTCGGAGGCGGAGACGCGAAATCCCAATCTACCTGGGGCGGCGGTAGGCCCTGCCAGCGGAGACCATCGTCGGAGACGAGGAATCCGCCGGGGCCGGTGGCATAGCCGTAATAGCGGCGCCCGCCCGCCTCGTCCACAGGCACGACGCTCATACAGTCGAGACGACTATCCGGGTCATACCAGCGAGTGTCAGGCGTCACGTCGGCGTCGTGGCCCCTGAATGTCCAGTGCACCAGATCGTCGGACTCCCAGAAACAGAGGACATTCTGCACGCCAGGACGGGTGAAACTGCCGTGGTTGAGGATGAACCGGTCACCGACGCGATAGACCGACATGGCCCAGATATTGAAAGGCGCATCTTTGATGGCCGGGCCGATATGCTTCCAATGCACACCATCGGACGATACGGCCATCCACACGTTCCGGAAATTCTCCCCGGCATCGGGGGAATACATGCTGAACAGGTAATACTGACCCTGATGCCAGACGACGGATGTGTCTTTGAAGCGGCCTGTTGCTGGTTTATAGATCATGTCCTCACCTCTCCACAGTTTCGTTGGACCGGTTCACGATCAGGCCGGCGGCCACGAGGCGCGGCGCTCGTCCTGGTACAGGCCGATGCGCTCCCGCGGGATATCACGGAAGCCCAGGGCATAGGCCGGCGACTCGTCGCGCAGGTGGAAATCCCCCGCGGCCAGATCCACAAACAACGGATCGACGGCGTTCTCGGTCGCCGCTTGCTGCGCCTCCCGGAACTCGCGCGGCCCGCCGATCGCCAACTGGAAACTACTCTTCCCGCCAACCACCTGGACCGCGACGACATTCCTCCCCTTGCGGAGGCGCGCGCTGAACCTGTGATCGGTGATCCGCGGCGGAAAGCCCCTGTTGCCGCCGCGGGTCGTGTCGCACTCCAGACTGCCGTTCACCCAGACCCTCATCAGCCAGTCCGCGCCGGCTCCCATGGACACGTCGCCCTCGCGTTCCGCCATGATCTCGGCAAACGCCATGGCGGTCCGGCAACGCTCGGCGCGCCAGTCATCCGGATTCCAGCCGCCGCACAACGTCTCGAAATCCAAGACGTGGCCGCGCAGGTCCAGGTTGCGTGGTGGAAAGGTCCTGCCGCCCACGACCACCTCGGGTGGCATGCGGGACAGATCCTCGGTGCGCAGGGGCGGCTCGCTAACGTTCTCGAGGTTGATCTCCCATGGCCCGAAGACCTGCCAAGTGCAAGGAATCTCGACATCGCCGGTCCCCACCAGGTCCTTCTCCATGCCGGGCCCCACGAGGTTGCCATCGAAGTGGACGTGAGGCCGCGCGTGGTCGTCCATTGCCAGCCATCGCCCACCCACGCAGATGTTGCGCAGGATCTCCGTGCCCTTGGGCGCGGCGGGGTCGTCGCCTGGGATCTCCTTCAACCGGGGATACCTCACGCTGTACGGCGGTTGCTCCGGGTGGACCGCCTTGAGCCCGTCGAAGAGCGTCGAGTCCTGTCCCGTGAACCAGGACTTGGCCCAGCCCTTCCCGCGCGCGTCCACGTGCAGCGCGGGCAGGCAGTCCGAGAAGATGTTGTTCTCCACGACGTTGTCGCGTCCCCCGCCCAGGAGGACGGCCATCGAGGCGTTCGAAAACACGTTGCCGTAAATGCGCGTTCCGCTGAAGCAGTCGTCCAGGTACACGCCGGCGCAGCCGCGACCCTCGAAGCCGGTGAGATCGTGCAGGTAATTGTGCCGTATGATCGTGCCGCGCATCGTCCAATCGCGCCCGGAATAGATGGCGCCCGCGTCGTTGGCCTCCTCGCAGACATGGTGAATCTCGTTGAACTCGATGCGATGTTCGTTGCCCGAAAACAGCACGCCGATGTGCGGCGCGTCGTGAATCAGATTGTGCGCGACGCGCAGTCCGACCCCGCCCAGACGGATTCCCGCCTGGTACATCCGGGTCCACCTGCCGTAGCGGCAAATGTGGTTGTTCTCCGCCACGTGGCCGGCCGGCTTCAGCTTCAGACGGTCGCCACCTGACATGATAATGCCGCCGCCGCCTGTCTCCGTGATGTCGCACCCGATCACGGCGTGCTCCCTGCCGCCGGCAATGTTAACCGCCACCCCGCCGACGTTGCGGATCGTGCACCCGACGATGCGGCAATGGTCGCCGCCGCCGACCGTGACGGCATCTCCGCGCACCACTTCAAGCGTCAGGCCCGCCAGGGTCACGAACGCCGCACCGTCCATTGTCACCAGGCTTGGCAGCACCGAGACGGTCGGGCGACCGCCGCGGATGGCCGACGGCGGCCAGAAGTAGAGCATGCCGCTGGCGCGATCCAGGAACCACTCCCCCGGCGCATCCAGTTCGGACAGCAGGTTGTAGGCGTAGAACCACTGCCCTTTCCTGTACCCGTAGATGTGATACGGAGGCGACACCGCCAGCGTCCGGTTGGCCGCGTCGACCGATTCGATCCGGTGGCGCTGATCCGCCCAGTCGAAGAACCAATACCCATGGACCCATCCCTCCTTTTCCCCGGCCCAACGGCCGGGCCGGTCGCCCTCGTAGATGAACTTGCCGACCTTATCTCCTCCCAAGCCGTGTGCCGACACGGGATCGAGACCAAGCAAGCCGCCGATCCTGGCAAAACCCTCGTTCGGCCAACGGGCCACTTGCATCCGGCGGTCGCCGAAAAAGAGCTCGATACCCGGCCCCTGCTCCTTCAACCCGAACCCGCCGCAAGGCTGTCCGAAGTCGCCGATTCCCATATCACGCAGATTCGCCTGCCAGACCCGATTGCGCGCCTTGCGGTCCAGCCGGCCGAGAACGGCAGGATCGCTGACACGCGCGAATCCTTGCACCTGCCTGCCGCCGATCAGCCTGACCTCCGCGCCCGGCCAGGCGCGGTAGACGACCGGCGCCTCGGCCGTGCCCGAGTCCTCGGCGGTCAATGCCAACGGCTGCTCAAGGTGATAGCACCCGCCGAGCACCCAGACCGTCACCGGGCTCGCGAGTCGCCCGCCCTGCCGCTGCTTCAACTCCCGCACCGCGTCGCGGGCGCGCGCCAACGTGGCAAAGGGACCGTCGCTGCCGGCGCGGCTGTGACGCGGCCGCCGGCCGGACCAGCCATCGTTGCCGTCGGTAGATACGAAGAACTCGGCCGACGTGTTCGTGCGGGAGACGCCGCCCGCCGGGTAACGGTGTTTCGATGATATCTGCATGCTTATCCTATAGGTTAAGACAGTGGCATAAACACAATGTACTCATGCTCCGCCGGAATATGGTAACGTGTCTATTTATGCCTTTTGAATGGCCCGATTCGACGCCAGATTCCGGCTTTTCCCTCAGCGACTGAGGGATGACTGCGGATTCGAATCATGAGGAATACCCATATGCCCGCGAGAGTGTACCACATTGATCCGGTCACCGGTAACGACTCCAACGACGGCCTGTCGCCGCAACGTCCGCTCAAGGACTACCGCACGTGCGAACCCGCCCCGGGCGATCGTGTTCTCTTCAAGTGCGGCAGCGTGATCCGCCACATGCTGCGCGCCAGGAACGGCGAGAAGGGCAAGCCTGTGATCTATGCCTCCTATGGCCAGGGGCGCAAGCCTGTCTTCATGGGCTCGGTGCCGGCAGACGATCCCAAGTTGTGGGTGAAAGAGAAACCATCGCTCTGGCGCTATACCGGCTCCTTCCCCAGCGAGGTCTGCAACCTGATATTCAACCATGGCGAGTCCTGCGGCAATCTTCGATGGAGTGTCGGCGACCTTCGTCAGCAAGGCGAGTGGCACTGCACTAACATTGGCAACACCTGCGCTGGCGAGAGCGGCGGTCGCATCAACCGCGAGCCTGGCAAACTCTACCTCTTTAGCTCCGCCAATCCTGGCGCAGCCTATTCCAGCATCGAATGCGCTCTCTGGGGCGAACGGAGGCTGGCCGGCGGGAACAAGCACATTATCTTCGACGGCCTGAGTTTTATGAACGCCGGCGTGCACGGCTATCAGGCAACGGCGGTGGAGGATGTTCAGATTCGCAACTGCGATTTCCGCTTCATCGGCGGCGCGGTCTGGAATTTCGGACGGCGTATACGCTTCGGTAACGCGATCGAGATCTGGGAGAAGGCCGACAATGTCACGGTCGAAGGCTGCGTCTTCGACAACATCTACGACTCTGGGGTGACCCACCAGGGAGGACATGCCGCTGACATCCCCCAGCGGATATTCTTCCGCGACAACCTTTTTTACGGCTGCGGTATGGCCGCCTACGAATGCCGCGAGCCATCGCGGGAAATCTATTTCGAGCGCAACACCTGCATTGCCTCCGGCGGCGGATTCAGTATGCAGGGCGAGACACCGCCCCGCCAGTCCGAAATCCATCCCCAACCCACGGGGCACCATGTCTTTATCTGGCGCGTCGAGCCAGGCACGCAGGCGGGGGCGGTGCATATCCGCGACAACATCTTCCATAAGGCGCCCTATGGCGCGGCCGTCTACTCGATTATTGATCCCGTGGATGCGGGCAAGTTCACGCTCGACCGCAACTGCTACTGGCAGATTCCCGGCGGGATGCTCGTCCACATGAACGGAAAGAGCTACATGCCCGGCGACTTTGCCGCTTATCAGAAGGAATGCGGACAGGATCAGAACAGCATTGTCGCCGATCCCGGGTTCGCCGACGAGGCCGGCGGAGATTACAGCCTTTCAACCAGTTCGCCCTGTTCGGGCATGGGCTGTACCTCCAAGTTCCGGCTCCGATGAGTGTCCCCATTAGGCGGCCCGCGCAAGGGCTATTTCTCGAATACGGCGGCGCCCCAGGTTTGCGGATCCATGTGAACGCCGGCCTTCCATTTGCTGCTGTCCTGTTGAGCCTGACCATCGGGCGTGCCCCAGTCCACGATCATGTTCCACAACACCTGGTCGCCGTCCGCGGGGTAGTAATCGCCTAGCGAGGCCCACGGGATCCTGGCTTCCATCGTGTAGCTGACGCCGGGCTGCTTCTGCAGACGCACCTCGGCGCCCTTCAGAAAGGCGCCCTGCCGGTCGCTGCCGTTGACCAGCACGTAGACATCTTCCCGCCCGTCGGCATCCGTACCGATGGCGAGCTGGTATTCCGTCGGGCCGTGGCGCATGTTGCCGGAGGGTTTTCCCGTGCCGGCTTGCGCCCGGATCATGAACTCGACCTGATCGCCGGACCAGCGGCTCTCGCCGCGCTGGTGGTTGACCGCCGGCGAGTCGTCTCGAATCCGCCAGGCCAGGTAGAGCGCTTCTCCATCCCACTGCGCCCAGGACCGCGCCTTCTCCTGGCCGAGCACATGGAAGGTCTCCGGCGCCTGGGTATCCGTATCGGTCCCCCATTCCCGCGGGTCAATCACCCCGTCGATCCAAATCGGCTCCCGGCGCGACAGAATGCGCCAGACGGGCTCCTCCTCGGCGCGGTCCCGTGGCGTCGCCGCCGTCGTAACGCGGAGGCGCCCGTCGAAGCGCTCGACCGTATCGAGCCCATCCACCACAATGCGCGCCGCGCGATAGACGCAATCAGGCGACGAGATGGCGTAGACCTTCCCATCCGGATGGCGGAAGGCGCGGCCTCCGCCAATGGTCTCGCCTGGGAGATGAAAACCTTCCGGCAGATCGGCAAACAGCATGCCCACGAAGAGCCCGTCCGTGTCCCAGACGTACATCTCGCCGAGGTAGCCGGTCAGGAACAGATAGCGGTCGGCGACGATGTCCACCAGTTCGGGAACATGCGGCAGCAGGCCGGGCCGCCACTTGTTGCCGACTTGCCGGCGGCCGACCTGCCAGAGAAGGTTCCCGTCCCGGCTGAACTTCATCAGCGAATTGCGCAGGTGCCAGTTCTGGGTGAAGACCTCTCCCGCCACACCGATGTAGAAGGCGTCGGCAGAGTCGCGCGTCACGTAAAACGGCCGTACGGGGTAGGACTTGCCGTCCTTGCCCTCAAAGGTCATGTTGGGAACCAGCGCCTCGTGGGCGGTATTCCACCCGTAAATAGGCAAACCCTGGTCGTCAAGCCCCTCGAACGGGAACTTCACCACTGCGGGTTTCAGGACGCCTACTGGAAACTGACTGTTCAGATTGTACACGTTGCCATCGTCGTCCATGAAGCTGCCAAGATGCCAGCTCTCGATTCCCCGGGCCAGCGGCCAGTCTCCGATTTCGAACTCCTGCTCCTGCATGGTTCCGTCCAGGTTCCGGTCGCGCCAGGTCCAACCGCGCTCCGCGATCCGTTCCGCGAATCCGGTGTTCTGGCCCTGCAGCAGAGTCTTGAGCACGCGCGTCTTGCCGAATCCCAGCAACACGCGCGGCAGCAGGTTGTCTCCGTCAAGTTCGGCAATCGCCATGTGGCCGCCCCAGACCATGAACGCCCGCCCCCCCCAGTGTCGAACGACCGGCTGGTCGTGGTCGTGAAAACGCCAGCCCCATCCCTGTTGGCAGGGGTGATCGTAGCGCCAGCGGCGAGTCATGCGCGCGACCCGGCTCTCGGGGGCGACGACATACTCGTAAAGGCTTTCCGTCGGCCATCCCAGGTAGACCCGGTCGGGATCGTCCCGGTCGATCCCGACGACATAGGGCATGAAGCCGAGAATCTCCTTCTTGACGGCGAACTCGGAGGTCATCGCCAGGACACGCCGTCCCCCGAGATCGCTCAGGAAGACCGTACCATCCGGCCCCACCGTGACCCCCAGTGGACCCTCAAGCAAGTCCGGCGCCACGCGTCCCCCCCGGTGCCCGCCCGGGCGACCGAACGTCCGTTTCAGGGCGCCATCCGCCCCGTGTACGCGCAACTGCTGGTTGGCGCCCAGGTCCGTGACGTACAGGTCGCCGCCGGGTGCCACGGCAATGCCGCATGGATCCAACAGTTGCGGCACCAGGACGGTTCGCGCCCCGCTCGCCGGATCGATCCGCTCCACGCTGTTGCTGCACGTCACCACCAGCATCCCCCTCCCGTCCACGGCGATCTTGCGCGGCGCGGGACAGGCGAGACTCGCGAACGTCTGGCCGTTTGACACGGCAACCACGGCGATGCGATTCTCATCTGCAAGGGTCACGTAAATTCGTTCCTTGTTCACGGCCAAGCCGCGAACAGCCATGCCCAGGTATGGTTCCTGCGGGCTACAGGCGAGAAGGCTTCCCTTGATACGACGCGCTGGAGTGACCCAGATCTCGCCTTTTTCGGAGATCCACGCGCTTTCCTGCGCATAGGGAACGAAGGCTCCGTCGCTGAGTCGGAAGCGGCTGATCGTTTCCCGCACCGTCCCGTCCGGCAGCGTGCGCGTCCCCGCCGCGTATAGATGGGTATCGTCGCGCGCCGCGGCCGCCATGCAGGACCCGGGCACGTTCGCGTTCCATCGGACGGGGTAGTCCGGCGGCCCCCCGAGCGCCTGGATCGCGCGACCGTGCTCGCCCCAACTTGAAATCGTAACCACGCCGCCGTCGGGCAACGCCACCACATCGTAGTAGACTCCCGTGCGATACTGGAGCCATTCTCCGCCCGGCGACGGGCTGGTGTTCCCGATCTTGGTGTCCCACACCGACCGCACGTTGCTGACCAGTCCCCGGAACACGTAGTTCCCGAGCGGGACCGGCATTCCATCGTCGTCGCATCCATCCCAGAACAGCGTGTTCCGCCCAACCGGAAGGTTCGTGCCGATCGTCAGTTGATGCACCAGGCGTCCATCTGTCCGGTAGATGTTGACGCTGGTCCGGCCTTCAGCGGGCACGGTGAACGTTATGGGGACATCGCCCGGTTTCCGTTCCTCCTTGAAGGCAGCCGGCGTTCCCGTACGGTAGAGACCTTTCACCTCCGCCGGCGTCAGGGCGCGGTCCCAGGTCGCAAAATCCGCGATCTCGGCGCAGGGTGCAAGCATCTCGCCTCCCCACGGCGGTGGCGGCAGAGCGGCCGCCCAGCAGGCCGTCCCGGTCAACGGAACCGGAAGGCTGACCGGTACCGGCCCTGTGAGGTCGTTCTGGGACTCCCCGTTGATGAAGTAGTCGAGTCGCTCCCCGTCGTAGGTCACGACGCCGTGCATCCAACCCTGTTCGGGGACAAGGTCGGCGCTGATGGAGGCGACACCGCCGCACGTCGTGGCCAGCCACTGTTCGCGGTTCGGTCCCCAGACTGAGAACAGCCGGCAGTCGCGTCCCTCCAGGGATCTCGGAAAGGCGGCGTAATGCCAGAAGGCATAGGTCCACGCGCGTCCCGGCAGCAGCGCCTGCGCGGGAGCGCTCATCTGATCCGCCGCCCGACCGACCGGCGCGGCGTACGTGGGAATGTAGGCGCTCGGATGCGGATGGAGCGTCATGTGATGCTGGTTCCCGAGCGCCGGCTCCAACTGGGCAGCATCGACAAGATAGGCTCCGCCATCGAAGACGAACCCATAGCGCATGTCGTTGGTGTAAAGCACGCCCTCCTGGCTCCACCCGATGCGTGCCGACACGCGATACCAGGGACCCTCTCCCAGGCGGACCGGTGGTAACGGCCGGATCTGTTGCGCTTCGTTCCAGGGAATCGTGCCTGCGAGCGGGTCAATCGGCCGGCCGGAACAGCGGATCGCGTCCGGTCCGATCGTGCCCCCATCGTCCCGCCGCGCGTATAGCGACAGCCAGTAGACACACGGGTGCTTGTACACGGAAACCTTTACGGGCGAATGCATGAGCGTCACCCCGCCGGTCACGGCCAGAGCATGCCCGCCGTGGATGCCGGCGCCCGCCCGGCGCGCGACGGTGCCTGCGCCCTGGATCTCCCAGGCGGATGACGGGTCCTTCTCCCCGATGTCCGCCGATGCCACCGGTCCCAGCTCGAAGCTGGAGTCCACAAGCAGGTTGCTCGATGCGCTCTCCAGCAGGATGCCGCGCGCTTCGCCCCACTTCCTGCCGTCCGCCGGAAGCGAGACGAACCGCGGCGTGTCCGCCGGCACCTCCTTCAGACACCCGGCGGTTGCGTCGAAGAAGGTCGCCCTGCTGGCGCGATGGAAGGCGATCGCCCCGCCAGTCGCATCGAGCGACATCGTCAACGGCGCATGAAACACGCGAACGGCAACAGGCTCAACGGGTTCGGAGTTGGCGCCGGCAAGTGCGCAGGCGAGCAGTCCCATCAGCAGGCAAGCCGGGTTGATCCAGGTTCGTTTTGGCGAATTTGGCATGTCAGGTCGTCCATTTCCGCTGCGGGCTTGGGACTTGATCACCGGATAACAATCGCGGTCCCGCTGGGCGGCGGCGTGGGGAAACCGAACACATCGATCCCGCGGTAGATCACGACCCCACCGCTGGGGATGCCGTTGTCGTGGAACGTGAACCGGAGTTGGTCAACACCTTCCGCGATCACACTGCCACCGTCGGCGATCGTCACCCGAGTCCATTCCGCCGCACCGCTGTTTGATCCCAAGTTGTTCACGCTCGACAGGGCGACAAGGTTGCTGGGTGTGTTCACGTAGTGTGCGGCCACGTCGTACTTCTGAACGGTCCGGCGCCCGTCGGTGTAGCTGGCAGTCGTCACGATGCTGGTGATGCTGTAGCCGCACCGGCTTGCGGCGGTGTCAAGGAGAAAGACGACCTGAGCGCCGTTCGATGGGCCGAACACGGTTTTGTAGCTGGTGCCTCCATCGTCCCATGCCGGACCGAATGTTCCGTCATGAACCGCCGACAAGTCGCCATAGGTCACGTTGCCGTTGAGGACCGTGCTGTAGCGCGTGGTCTGACTCGCATCGAGCAGGTCGGTGGCGCTGGTCGGGTCGGCGGCGGGCGCGGACAGTGAGTAGAACAGAGACGGTGCGATGCTGGCCGGCGGCGGCGCCTGGTTCGTACCTGTCTTCGGCGCCCGCGTTGCCTGGCCGAAGATGTCGACCTCGCGGTAAATCGTGACGCCCGCAAGGTTGTTTTTGTGGAAGGTTAAACGCACCTGGTCCACACCCGTGGCGTACGTGGGGACATCGACCCTGGTCCATTCCGCCGCTCCAGTGTTGTAGCCCAGGTTGTTGACGATCGCCACAGCCGTGAAGGCCCCCGGCGGATCGCTGACGTAATGGAGGGCCACGTCGTACTTCTGTCTACTCCGCAGACCATCTCCATAACTCGCGATGGACACGATGTGGGCGATGTCATACCCGAGGGGACTGGCGTTGGTATTCAGTGTGAACGTGACGACGCCGCCCTCGTTGGGACCGAACTGCGTCGAGCCAGTGCCCGTGGTGTTCCAGGCCGTGCCGAAGGACCCGTCGTTGATCGCGTTGGCGCTGGTGCTGAAATCGGTTGTTCCACTGAACGTCATGTTTGCGAACGTCGCCTGCCCCACGTTGACAAGATCCGAGGCGCTTTGCGGATCGGACGGTGGCGCTGACAGAGAATACGTCCATGAAGGCAAAACGGTTGCAGTTGCACTGAGTCTCAAGATCAGACCCCACGCCATAACACCTACCAGAATTCGCGCGCGCATGTCATTTCCCTCCGCGTCACGATTACCGTAACGCACATATTCCGGAACGCCACGATGGGTCCCTAACCCACCGCCAAGGTCGTTAGGATATATCCCGCGGGAAACAATGTCAACGGGAAAGCATATAAGTTATGGCCACCTGTCATGGGTTAATGGACCGTCACGGTGAATCACCGCCCGGCGCGGCATGTACGCTGCGCTGACCCAACCAATACAGTGCGCACGCGTAGGCGCTGGTATGGTTGAGCCGCTGCGTTGCGCTTGCCGGCTATCGCTCCGCGAAAAAACTCCCTTTACAATTAGTGCTTATATGTTGTATATAAGTTGGAACGGAAGAACATGGAGCCATAACCTGGACGATCACGGAGGAAGGATGAGTATGAATTCGACACGGGTATTCCGCTATGAGGCGATCGCCGCGGCGCTGCTGCGCGACATTCAACGCGGACGGCTGGCAAACGGCGGACGACTGCCCTCGGAGCCCGCACTGGCGCGGACGTTTAAGGTCAGCCATCTGACCGTGCGCAGGGCGCTGAGCCGTCTGGCCGGCGACGGATACGTGAGTCGCCAGCGCGGTCGCGGGACGTTTGTGACCTCCCATCCCTCATCGCGCACGATTCTCTATGTCGGCGAGTTTGAAGGCCATTTCTACCGTGAGTTGTTCCTCGCGCTGCGCGCAAGAGCCCAGGCGGCGCAATACCGTGCCTTTGGCGTCGAGGCACAGGACGCGGACCCCAGGGAACTGCAGCGATCGGTCCGGGAGCACCTGAACGAGGCTGCCGTGGTGGTGGTCCGGGACATTCATTACCCCGCATTGGCCGCGCTCCTGGCGGACAACTCCTGCCGGGTGATCGTGGTCGGGGATCTGCGGCTCGGGCCGGACCTGCCGGCGCATCACGTCCTGACCGACCGGATGCGGGCGCTCGTACTGGCGGTCGACCACCTGGCCGATCTCGGCCACAAGCGCATCGTCCTGGCGTGCGGCGGCGCTTCCCACCCGTCCTCGACACCGGCGCCTCGACCCCGTTTGGAACTGGTGCACTCGCTGCTTGCGGGTTATCGCGGGGCGATGGATGCGAATGGCCTGGAGAACTCGTGTGCTGTGCTTCCTTTTGAGGTCGAACCAGGAGTTCCTTCGAGCGGTGTCGCCGCCGTCAAGCACGCGCTCTCCGCGCGGCGTCCTCCCACGGCCTTTGTCTGCGACATCGACTTCCGGGCACGCGCCATCTACGCAGCCGCCGCCGAACTGAAGCTGAAGATCCCGCGGGACGTGAGTGTCGTGGGCCTTTACGACACCCCCTGGTGCAGTGCATGGATGCCGGAGCTGACGTCGGTGAGCATGCGGGAGGTGGCCATTGCGGACACCGTCGTCAGGCTCTGCGAGGGAGCTCCCTGCAAAGAGCCGATGGTGTTCCGGATCGAGCCCCTGCTGGTCCGGCGGCACTCTACCTGCCCTGCGGGGTGAGCTGCGGCAGAGCCAGGATGCGCACTGGCCCAATCAGCCCCGTCGGTTCCTGCGCCGCCATCCGGTCGAACACACTGTCATGAATCTGTTTGGCGAGGGTGTTGGTGACATCGATCCGCAGCCGGTTCCGGCCTGACTCGACTTTGGCGGTGATATCGAAGGTATACGGTGGACATATACGGACGCCAACCAACTGGTCATTCACCGCCACTTCCGCAATTTCATATACCGCGCCGAGATCGAGTAGCACCGTGCCAACACCGCTGGCGGCCTGCCCGTCGAACTCGGTTTCATAGCGCACCGTGCCGGAAAACGCCGGCAGCAACTCCGGTCTGGCGAGATTGCCCAACCCGGTGATGCGCGGTTCCGGAGTGAAACGCGGATAGCTCTCCGCCGTGGCGGTGGCCGCCGTCCAGGGACCAGGCAGAGAGAGGATTTCGCCGGCAGTGGCGGGATCCGGTCTGAATGACAATGGCCCCAACGGATAGGACGAC
>JAQULY010000052.1 GCA_028718445.1 Kiritimatiellia bacterium | reverse complement strand
ATCGTGCGTCACCAAGAGGTGCTGATGCAGGCGCCGCGCACGGCCTCGGCGCACCTGGACCTGCCGCTGCTGCTGCATGACTACCGCAAGGATTACATCGGCGCCATCTATCATTACAGACGCTACCTGGCCTTACGGCCCGAGACCGAGAAGGCGCCCATGATCAGCAATCGCCTGCAGGTGGCTGAGCAACTGCTGGCGGCGCAGTCGGTCAAGAAGATCTCCGCCGGCGATGCCGGCGGGCAGGTGCTGTTGATGCAGCAACTGGACGCGCTCAACCAACGGCTGGTGCAGGCGGAGGGCGAGAAGGAGCGCCTGGCAGGAGAGCGCGACAGACTGACGGCGCAGGTCAGAGAACTGCAAGGCCAGGTCAGCCGGCTGCAACGCTGGGTGGACCGCCTGCAGTCGCCCACATACACGAGCGGCGGCGGTGCACGCCAGACGTCTCCGGTCGAGCGCGGTTTTGACGACGGCACGCCACGCACCTACGAGGTGCGCGACGGCGATTCGCTTTCGCGCATCGCCGAGAGCGTGTACGGCGATCCGGCCATGTGGCCGCGCATCCGCGACGCGAACCGCGACAAGTTGCGCGACGGCGAGCGCGTGCGCGTGGGCGACATACTGACGATTCCATGATTGGGGAGGCGCAGTGCCATGTCAAAAGACTTCTATGACGAAGATTTGATCGCCACGAGCGGAGGCGCCGGGGGTACGCATGCGGGCGGTCCAGCCGGGACCGTTCGCGAAGCCGGCGAACACGACTCCTTTTACGGGCGCCAGAAGCGCGATCTGCCGGAGAAGGTTAGTCAGGCGACGGACGAGATCGAGCGGCTGCGTCAGCGGCAGGAGGATCTGGAGCGGCGCAAGCAGGCCCTGGTTGAGCAGCGGCGGCGCATCGAGGCTTACGAGCACGGCCGGCGCGAGATGCTGGACAAGCTGGGGCGCAGCGCCGTGATGGTGGTGCGCGAAGGCGAGCAGGCCTCGCGCATGGCGGCGCTATGCACCGAGACGGGCTCGCTCTTCCGCAAGCTGCATCAGGAGTTGGAGGGACTTCAGCCCGAGAACTGGCCTGAGGCCGAGTACGACAAGGAGCTGACCCAGGCGTTGGCGCAGATCGAGGCGGCGAGCGCCGAATACCGGCGCGCCATGGACCGCGTCAACGCCTCCACCTGGCGGCAGGGCGAGCAGGAGCGTGGAGGCGGAGCGGAGGGATATGGCGGCGGCGCGGGAGGCAACGGCTTGCCGCAGTCCTTCACGCAGTGGATCATGGCGGGGTTCGCCTTCAGCCTGCCGCTGCTGATTGTCGTCGTGCTGCTGGCGCTGGTCTATATCCTGAACGTCAACCAGGGCTGAGGCGCGCAATATGTGGCCGTTTACACGCCGCCGCCGGAACCGCGGACTGGAAGGCATCTCCGGTCAGCTCTGGAGCTACGACGAACGTAGCGGCTCACGCTGGCGGCTGGATGTGCCGGGCGAGCGGCCGCTGCGCCGTGCGTCGCGTTCGCGCCCGTCGGGCGGATACGGCGGCGAGGCGCCCCTACAGCAAGGCAAGCTGCGGCACTATATTGCGGCCGGCGGAATGCGTCAGATGCGCGTGCGTCGGCCGACGCGCAAGGCCGTCGCGCGCCCCGACATGGTCTGGCGCATCTTCGCCGGCTTCGCACTGTACTGGCTGCTCTTCCGCCTGGTCACGGTCTAGATCATCTAGCAGGCGAACAGCATCTCGGCGTAGGTCGGCAGGGGCCACTGTTCGGCAGGCACCAGTGCTTCCAGTTCGTCAGCCGCGGCCCGCGCGGCCGCCATCGCGACCAGCGCCTGGGCAGGTTGCTCCTTCGCGATGGCGGTCTCCAGTTTGTCGGCCGCCGCCAGCAGCTTGACGTTGAGGTTGCCGACCCGCTTGGCCAGCTTGCTCACCGGCGCCGCCTGCCCCGCGGCACGCAGTTCGGCCGCGTAGGCCAGTCCGGCGGGCGCGAGCTGCGTGCGCGCGATGCGCAGCGCGCATTCGGCTTCGATCATGATGGTCTTCTCGTAGGTGTCGGCGTAGATATCGTGGCGCGAGAGCAGCTCGCGCTCCGAGAAGACGCCGTACTTCACGAACAGCGCGGCCGTGTCGGCGCGGGCCAGCACCTCCAGCGCTTTGGGGGTTGTCATGGCGCACGGCAGACCGCGGCGGGCCGCCTCGTCGCGCCACGCTTGACTGTAATTGTCGCCGTCGAAGATCACGCGCTGATGCTTTTTGAAGAGCTGCTTGAGCACCGAGCCGAGAGCGGTGTTGAACTCGTCGCCACCGGCCAGCCGCTTCTCGATCGCGCTGCAGACCGTGTCGATGCCCCAGGTGACGATGGTGTTGAGCGCCACGTTCGGTCCGGCGCAGCTCTGGTTGGAGCCGACGGCGCGAAACTCGAACTTGTTGCCGGTGAAGGCCAGCGGCGAGGTCCGGTTGCGGTCGGTGACGTCGCGCGGCAGCGACGGAATGGTGGAAACCCCCACCTGGATCGTGCCGCCATGCTTGCTGGATTTGGCGCCGCCGTTGTGGAGTTGCGCGATGATATCGGAGAGCTGTTCGCCCAGGAAGATCGAGATGACCGCCGGCGGTGCCTCGTTGGCACCCAGGCGGTGATCGTTGCCCGCGGTGGCGACCGTGGCGCGCAACAACTCGGCATAGGTATCCACGCCGGCGACGATGGCGCAGACGGTCGCCAGGAACTTGGCATTGTCGTGCGGCGTGTCGCCGGGAGAGAGCCAGTTCTTGCCGTCCGGGCCGGTCACGGACCAGTTGTTGTGCTTGCCCGAACCGTTGATGCCGGCGAAGGGCTTCTCGTGCAGCAGGCAGGCGAAGCCGTGTTTTTCGGCGACCTCCCGCAGCACCGTCATGACGAGCATATTGTGATCGGTGGCCAGGTTCTGTTCCTCGAAAACCGGGGCGATCTCGAACTGGCCGGGGGCGACCTCGTTGTGGCGGGTCTTGGCGGGCACGCCCAGTTTCCAGAGCTCGGAGTCCACCTCCGCCATGAAGGCCAGCACGCGCGGCTTGATGTTGCCGAAATAGTGGTCTTCCATCTGCTGATGGCGCGCCGGCAGCCGTCCGAAGAGCGTGCGTCCGGTCTGGCAGAAGTCGGGGCGGCGGGCGAGGTGCTGGCGGTCAATCAGGA
The DNA here is from genome assembly GCA_028718445.1 of Kiritimatiellia bacterium. Taxonomy (GTDB): domain Bacteria; phylum Verrucomicrobiota; class Kiritimatiellia; order RFP12; family JAAYLN01; genus JAQULY01. The sequence goes on along the minus strand of JAQULY010000052.1, from coordinate 14,009 downwards.
AATACTCCTGCTCAGGCCCCAGCGTGGCGTAGGCGCGTCCGCTGGCGTCAAGACCGAAGAGTTTCGCCATGCGCTTGAACTGTTGCGCCAGGGCATGCCCCGAGCGCAGCAGCGGCGTCTTCTTGTCGAGCGCTTCGCCGTGGTAGCCGCAAAAGATGGTCGGGATGCAGAGCACGGCCACGCCGTTGGTTTCCTTGATGAAGGCCGGGCTGGTCGGATCCCAGGCGGTGTAGCCGCGGGCTTCGAAGGTGGCGCGCAGTCCGCCCGAGGGGAAACTGGAGGCGTCGGGCTCGCCCTGGGTCAGCTCGCGTCCGGAAAAGCGCGCCAGCACGCCGCCCTCGCCGTCGGGCGAGAAGAAGGAATCGTGTTTCTCGGCCGTGGCGCCGGTCAGCGGCTGGAACCAGTGGGTGAAATGGGTGGCGCCTTTCTCCAGCGCCCAGGTCTTCATGGCGTCCGCCACTTCGTCGGCGATGGCCGGATCAATGGCGTCGCCCTGCACCAGGGTGGCGGCGAGGGAGCGGTAAGCGCCCTCCGAGAGATAATTGCGCATCGTGCCGATGCTGAACACGTTGTCGCCGAATCCGCTCAGCTTGTTCGGCAGTGTCGTTGGCTGGGTGAGCTTGTTCATGTTTGCTCCGGTTGTGATAGCGCGATGCCGCGGCGGTTATGCTCGCCGGTAATCATATCGCGAAAACGCTGGAAAAGTGGAGCAGGATCGTGCGGTCCCGGCGCCGCCTCGGGATGGTACTGCACTGCGAAGGCAGGCGCCGACAGGGCGCGCAGGCCCTCGATCGTGCGGTCGTTCAGATTGATGTGGGTGATCGCGGCGAGACGCGGATCGAGCGTGCCGTCGGCAATGGCGAAGTTGTGGTTCTGCGACGTGATCTCGACCCGCCCGGTGACCAGATCCTTGACCGGATGATTGCATCCGTGATGGCCGAATTTCAGGCGGCAGGTACGCGCGCCCAGCGCCAGGCCCAAGAGTTGGTGCCCCAGGCAGACGCCCATGATCGGCACCTTGCCGAGCAGCACGCGAATGTTGGCGATGGCGTAGTCCAGCGCGGCCGGATCGGCCGGCCCGTTGGAGAGCATGACGCCGTCCGGACGCAGCGCCAGCACGTCGCCGGCGGGCGTGCGGGCCGGCACCACCGTGACCTGCATGCCCAGCCGGCGCAGTCCGCGCAGGATGTTCCATTTGACGCCGAAGTCGTAGGCCACCACCCGCAGGTCGGCGGCCGGCAGCGACAGCGCCGCGCCCCATGAACAGGTCAGACGTCCGTCGGGATCCCAGGCGTAGGGAGCTTCGCAGGTAACGCGCGCGGCGTAGTCCTGTCCGTCCAGGCCCTCCCACTCCTGCGCTCGCCGCACGCCTTCGGCCACGGGCGTGGCGCCGTCCGGCGAGAGAAAGGCGCGCTGCGTGCCCTTCTCGCGCAACAGCAAGGTCAGCGCCCGCGTTTCCATGCCGGCGATCGCCGGAATGCCGTGGGCCGTCAGCGCCGCGCGCAGCGTCTGTTCGCTGCGCCAGTTGCTGGGTTCGTTGCAGGCGTGTATCAGCAGGCCGGAGGCAAACAGGCGCCGCGATTCCATGTCGTCGGCATTCAGCCCCACATTGCCGATTTCGGGGCAGGTCAGCGCCACGAACTGGCCGGCGTAGGAGGGATCGGAGAGAATCTCCTGGTAGCCGGTCATGCCGGTATTGAAGACCGCCTCGCCGACCGTTTCGCGCGGCGCGCCCACGGAGTAGCCGTGGAAGACGGTGCCGTCCTGCAGGGCAAGGTAAGCGCGCCGCTCGCGACGAGCCTTCCACTCCCAGCGGTTGGCGGTGGTGATGGCGGCATTCATGGGATGGTCTCCCGACACTTGCCTTTACGACTTGAGTCGACTTGAGTCGACTGGAATCGACAGGAGTCGACAGGAGTCGTTGGAGACGGACCACCGCCTGCCGCCACGCGCGGTGCCCTGGCATGGAACTCCTGCAAGGTGCGCACCTTCACGTGCCCGCGGGTGTCGCGCAGCGCCTTAAGGCCGCTGATGGACCAGCGCAGCCCGTTCAGGGTGGTGGTGAGCGGCACGCCGCGGATGGTGGCGTGAGCGCGCATGCGCACCTCGTCCCACATGGGATCCGCGCCCACCGTGGGCGTGCTGACGATCCAGCCCAGTTCCTTGGTCTCCATCAGGTCAATGGCGTTGGGGCGTCCCTTGGAGATGCGAAAGACCGCGTTGGAGCGCAATCCCGCCTCCCACAGCGCCGTGCTGGTGCCCAGCGTGGCGAACAACTCGTAACCCAGATGCTTCAACTGGCGCGCCAGCGGTACCATGGCGGGCTTGTCGGCGTCGCGCACGCTCAGGAAGACGCTGCCGCCGCGCGGCAAGCGGTTGCCGGCGCCCATCTGGCTCTTGATATAGGCTAGACCGCAGCTATCGTCAATGCCCATGGCCTCGCCGGTGGACTTCATCTCCGGCGTCAGCACGACATCAATGCCGGGGAAACGCGAGAACGGGAAGACGGCCTCCTTGACCGCGTAGTGCGAGGGCACGAACTCCTCGGTGAAACCGAGTTCTTCCAGCGTGGCGCCGGCCATCACCCGCGCCGCCAGCTTGGCCAGCGGCACGCCGGTGACTTTGCTGACGAAGGGCACGGTGCGGGAGGCGCGCGGATTGACCTCGAGCACGTAGACCTCGCCGTCCTGCACCGCGAACTGCACGTTCATCAGTCCCTTCACACCCAGCGCGCGTGCCAGCGCGTGCGTGTGCTTGCGGATCACGGATTTGACCGTCTTGCCCAGCGTCGGCGCCGGAATAATGCAGGCGCTGTCGCCGGAATGAATCCCGGCCAGTTCGACATGCTCCATGATCGCGCCGATCACGCTGGTGCGGCCGTCAGCGATGCAGTCCACGTCCACTTCCTGCGCATTGGCCAGGAAGCGGTCTATGAGAACCGGGCGCTCCTCGGAGACGGCCACGGCCTCGGCCATGTATTTGCGCAGACTGGCGAGGTCATGAACAATCACCATGGCGCGCCCGCCCAGCACGAAGCTGGGGCGCATCAGCACGGGATACCCGACACGTTCGGCGATGGCCGCGGCCTGCTCGACGGTGGTGGCGAGACCGTTGGCCGGCTGCCGCACCCCCAGGCTGTCCGCCAGCGCCTGGAAGGCCTTGCGATCCTCGGCGGCCTCGATGCTCTCCGGGCTGGTGCCGATAATATTGACGCCGTGGCCCGCCAGCGCGCGGGCCAGGTTGAGGGGGGTCTGTCCGCCGAACTGCACGATCGCGCCCCAGCAGCCCTCGGCGCGATAGACGGCCAGCACGTCCTCCAGCGTCAACGGCTCGAAGTACAGCCGGTCGCTGGTGTCATAGTCCGTACTGACGGTCTCGGGGTTGCTGTTCACCATCACGCTGACGAAGCCGGCTTCGCGCAGCGCGAAACTGGCGTGGACGCAGCAGTAGTCGAACTCGATGCCCTGCCCGATGCGATTGGGGCCGCCGCCGAGAATCATGACCTTGCGTTTGCCGGAGGGAACGGCGTCGGCGGCATCCGGGCACGCTGCCGGCGCGATCGGCTCCAGAGGATAGTAGGAGTAGAAGTAGGGCGTCACGGCCTTGAACTCGGCCGCGCAGGTGTCTACCAGCCCGTAGACGGGGCGCAGGCCGATGCTTTCGCGGGCCGTCCGTACGGCGTCCTCCCTGTCGCCCAGCAGCCAGGCGATTTGCCGGTCGCTGTAGCCGAAGCTCTTGGCCTGACGGAAGAGCGCCGGATCGGCGGCCAGCCCGGCGGGCGAGCCGGCCGCGCGAATCTCATCCTCGTAGGCCGCCAGCTCACACAGGTGCGACAGAAACCACGGATCCACGCGGCTGAGCGCCGTCACGCGCTCCACGCTCCAGCCGCGCCGGAAGGCGGCGCGCAGCATGAAGATGCGATTGGGCTGCGGCCGCTTCAGACCGGCCTCCAAGTCATCGTCGCCCAGGTTTTCGAAGACCGCGTCCTTGCCGTCGGCGCCGAAACCGGCGCGGCCGGTTTCGAGCGAACGCAGCGCCTTCTGCAGACTCTCCTTGAAGGTGCGGCCGATGCTCATGGTCTCGCCCACGGCCTTCATCTGCGTGCCGAGGGTGTCGTCGGCCTGCGCGAACTTCTCGAAGGTAAAGCGCGGGATCTTGACCACCACGTAGTCGAGCGCGGGCTCGAAGCAAGCCGGCGTTTCGCGTGTGATGTCGTTGCGCAACTCGTCGAGCGTATAGCCCACCGCCAGCTTGGCGGCGATTTTGGCGATGGGAAAGCCGGTGGCCTTGGAGGCCAGAGCGCTGGAGCGCGAGACGCGCGGATTCATCTCGATCACCACCATGCGCCCGCTGACGGGATCGAGCGCGAACTGCACGTTGGAGCCGCCCGTGGCGACACCCACGGCGCGCATGACGGCGATGGCGGCGTCGCGCATGCGCTGATACTCGCGATCGGTCAACGTCTGCGCCGGGGCCACCGTGATGGAGTCGCCCGTGTGCACACCCATGGGATCGAGGTTCTCAATCGAGCAGACGATGACGCAGTTGCCCTTGGCGTCGCTCATCACCTCCAGCTCGAATTCCTTCCAACCGGCGATGGATTCTTCGATCAGCACCTCCGAGGTCGGGCTGTAGAAGAGACCGCGCGCGACGAGCTCGTCGAACGAAGCGTCATCATGGGCGGTGCCGCCGCCGGTGCCGCCGAGAGTGAAGCCGGGACGGATCACCAGCGGGTAGCCCAGGCGCTTGCGGATCAGGCGCGCCTCTTCGAGGTTGTGCGCCGAGGCGCCGCGCGGCATATCCAGGCCGATCGCCGTCATCGTTTCCTTGAAACGCTGGCGGTCCTCGGCGCGCTCGATCGCCTCGGCCTGGGCGCCGATCAGTTCGACGCCGTGCTTGTGCAGGACGCCGTTGTGGTGCAACTCCATTGCCAGGTTCAGGGCGGTCTGCCCGCCGAGCGTCGGCAACAGGGCGTCCGGACGTTCGCGGCGGATGATGGCCGCCAACACGTCGGCCGACAACGGCTCGACGTAGGTGCGGTCGGCGAACTCCGGATCGGTCATGATCGTGGCCGGATTGCTGTTGACCAGCACGACCCGATAGCCCTCCTCACGCAGGGCCTTGCAGGCCTGCGTGCCGGCATAGTCAAACTCGCACGCCTGGCCGATCACAATCGGTCCCGAACCGATCAGCAGGATGGTCTTGATGTCTTCCCGTTTGGGCATGCGGTCAAATCCTGAAGGTGCAGATGCTCTCGGTAATCGCACCCTCCGTGCCAACCCGGAAATGACGGCTAACTGACGCGAAGACGCCGCTCAATGGCCGCGCGCACCTCGAATTGAGTACACTATTGTACCTGGAACGCGGCGGCTGGCGACAGATTTGTTGCCGAAACTAGACCGCCTCGATAGTGGACGGCGGCTTGGTGGCGATGTTGTAGGTGACGCTGACCACGCCGGGCACTTCGGCCGTCAGGGCGGCGGCGATGTTTTCGAGCAGGTCGAAGGGCAACCGCGTAGGCTTGGCCTCGCGCGCGTCCACGCTGTCCCAGCAACGCACTTCGATCTGGAGACCGAAGTCGCGCTTGCCGGCGCGCATGCCGGTGACGCGGTCGGCGTGGAGGATGGCCATGTACTGGAAGGCCGGCACGTCCGCCAGGAAACGATCCAGCACCGCCGTCGCCTGCCGCACCGTCTCGATGCGCGCGGGCGAGGCCTCGCCGATCACGCGCGCCGCCAGCGCCGGCCCCGGGAAAGGAGGTCGCGCGAAGAGCTCGCACGGCAATCCCAGCGCCTTGCCGACCGCGCGCACGCCGTCCTTGCGCAACTGCACCAGCGGCTCGAGGATGCGGTAGCCGAAGGCCGCCTGCGGATCGATGCCAAGCTGTTCGAAGACATTGTGCTGGCGCTTGATGCCGGCGACCGTCTCGTCAATGTCGGTGAGAATGGTGCCCTGCAACAGGCATTTAGCGCCACTCTCGCGCACGATGCGTCCGAACACGCCTTTGTAGAAGGTCTGCGTGATCGCCTCGCGCTTGGCCTCGGGGTCGGTGATGCCGGCCAGGGCGGCGAAGAACTCCTTGCGCGCGTCCACGATCTCGACGGTGACGCCCAGCGCCTTGAAGGCCCGCGCCACCTGCTCGGGCTCGCCGGCGCGCATCAGGCCGTTGTCTATGAAGACCGAGCGCAGGCGCGCGCCCAGCGCGCGGTGCGCCAGCATGGTGACGGTCGAAGAATCCACCCCGCCGGAAAGCGCGTTGATGGCGGTGTCGTTACCCACCGCCGCGCGGATGGCGGCAACCTGCTTGGCGATGAAGTCCTCGGCATCGAGTTTGGCGGCGGCGATTTCCTTGCGCATGACGATCCTTTCCCGGCGAGCGCATACGCGCTTGCGTGGGGCATACAATAGCGCGCCCGTGTTCTAGCGGCAATCGCGATCTGGCCATTACGGTTGACGATTCGGACTTGTCTCCTCGTTATCCGTAATCGTCGACCGTAATCGTCGACCGGATCATCGCTTCATAGTGTTCATAGCGCTCTTGACAGTTCCTTCACGTAAGACGATCCGGTTAAGCGCATCCGGTTGTTCCCCGCCTTGCCCTTTGGTCCAATTCGCGATATCGTGGATTGGTGTGCGTAAACGGCGCCTGACTGCTGGTTTGTGGATACCGACTACAACGAAGAGAGCTTCTTCGTCCGCCACGCCTACTTCCTTGGCGCCAACGATCCTTACAGCGCCCTCAAGACCACCCTCAAGGCCGAGATCGACCCCGACGCCTGGGCCACCCTCCACAGCGACACCTCGCGTCCCTTCCCCAATCCATCTTCCGGCCGCATCGCCGTCAAAGTCATCAACCACCTCGGCGACGAGGTCATGAAGGTGTTCAAGATGAGCTGATCATGATCTCGTACTACCACGCAGTCAGGGAAGTCGCCCGCCACAGCGGAGAAGCCATTGACCATTCGGTCGATGCCCTCCGCGACAGAAAAGTTGAGCAAGAACCAGCAATGACAGATCGCATGCTGGGAGCCATTGAGGAGTCCCTGTCGGATTTCACATCTCGCGACATTCGGTGGCGCGCAAAGACCCTCACTGACCGAGGTCGCGGCGCCCAGGAGACGACATATGGGGCGTACTTCCTGGGAGTCCTGAACATCGACTTGCCCGACTTTACTGTTGCGAAAGGCTTCCTCGCTCAGGCGAAGCTGCTGAGACGCTCCACGATCTATGATCATGAACAGTCACGCGAACAAGAAGGTTGGGCAAAATGAACGGTCCAATTTCCAGTGCAGGAGGCATGACATGAGACCACAAGGAAACGTCTTGAAGGCCGAATCCCTGGTTTTGATGGTAACCATCGTGTCCAACTCCGGTCGTACACTCGATGACTGGAAGACACTGATATCGGCCAACATCATGCGACATATGGAAATGCGCTTCAACAAGGGCCGGTTTGCCGGGAAGTCGACTGTTGACCTGATCGATATGGACGAGGAGATGCGAGAGAAGATCGCGCGTGCGCAGCAGAAAACAGGACAGATCGCTGCAATCCAATGCGAGTTTGTCGAGTTCGTGGTGATCAGACCCGGGCAAGAGCGTCTCGCCGAAGAGAGAATGGTCGTCCAAGGCGCATTGCGTCTCTTGTGCAACACGCGGCGCGTCGTGTTGGTGCTCAGATCGACATCGACACAGGACAAACCGCCAACATCCGACGACGCTGATGCGTGGTCAGGCACGGACGAACACAGGATCATCATCGGGATTCAGCGCGCGACCCAGTTTCCCTGCGCAGTCGAGTTCTTCCGCGTCTGCCCTGGCGAGAAACATGACGCGGCAGTTAGGGCCGGCAAGATAGAGGCGGGCGACCCCGATAGGGTTGCGGAAGACCTATACCACCTCGCCAGTCGCGTGTGCGGCGCGTTTACTGAGTACCTGAGTGTGTGCACGAGCGAGTTTGCCAAAGCACACCAAGACCAAAGCCAGATACCGTGGTTAGATGCGGCCCAACAACAGTTCTTCTGGCATGAGCAGGTTGGCGACATCGTGATAGGTAGATGCAGTCGCCACAGTAAGAACTCCGTAAGTTGCCATTCAATTTGCCCATACGACATTACCGATGTCCCGGGGCTTGCCGACGAGCTGCGAACGGACACAGTGCAAGTTCATGAAGCCGAGGGCGTACCGAAAATATTGGACGTCCGTGATGCAATCTCCCTGGTGTGCGAGGGGTTGGACGGCAGCATGCACTTCTTTCCGCCGGTGCCTAGAGGGATGCAGCAGATATTCAAGGGCGAGGATAACGACAATCGTGTCGTGGCGGCACGCTACAAGTTCCCCTTTGGTGTCTGGTTCCGGGGGCAGGCTCGTGTGTGTTTCGACATCGTGCCTTCGCTTTTCCAGGAGAGCCAGTCGCGGCCTGTTCATCCAGAATGCCAGAAACAAATGTGTGAGAGGACGATGTACGATGAGGCAACCATGATTCATCATTTCATGGCGCAGAAGCCTTTGTTGAGGCACGACTATCTGGACCACTTCGAGTGGTTGTGCCTCATGCAACACCATGGCGCGCCCACGCGTGTACTTGACTGGACCGAAAACATTCTGATCGCACTGTACTTTGCGGTGTGCGACGTCACAGCTGATTGCGACGGCGTGGTGTGGGTGCTGAATGCCGGACGCCTGAACGAAATCACGCGTGTATCATCGTCCCGCCGCTATGTCTGTCTGGCGAATAGTACCGACGTCATTCTGCGTAGTGTGATGGCCGTGTCACGAACAGGCGCTGAGTTTAGGAGGACTTTGGAAAAGATCGGGAAACTGCGTGAGATTGTCCATGCTGTCGATGATCCATCATTCTGGAAGTGGACCAGGGGTGAAGACACGAGCCGTGAGTCATCTACCTGGCGCAAGCTGGCGGCTCCCGTGGCCGTCTTCCCAACGCGAGTCAACCAAAGGGAGGCGGATCAACTGGCCACATTCACCATCTGTGGCGGCAAGCAGTATGATGAGGAAGTGACGAGCATCGAGAAGAAAGATCGCTTTCCGCCTCCGCTGGATTTGGTTGAACTCAGCCGGTGGCGAGCGGATCCGCCGCCTCCCAAGAAGACGGAGAACGATATCAAGATGCCCGACGAAGTTGGCCCGACTGTCCCGTGGATTCCTACAGGCAAGCCCTTTCTGCAAGCATTCGTGGTTCCGAGTTGTGCGAAGCGGAAGCTTAGGGAACAGCTCAAACGGTTGGGAGTTCATGTTGGCGCTCTCTTTCCAGAGTTGGAGCATCAGACGAAGTACATCCGGCATCAATGGCGGTTTGAGTACGAGCAACTGATCGAGGCTGCCAGTGTCAGCCCTAGAACCTAGAATATCGCTGCGGTGAGGGGGTGCAGGCGGATGGGGACAGAGACACTGTGGCGCCAACGTACAATTCCTCCTCCCTTTTTCTGTCCATTTCGGTTGACGATTACGGGCGACGATTACGGTTGACGATTCGGACTTGTCTCCTCTTTTTCCGTAATCGTCGTCCGTAATCGTCGACCGTAATCGTCGACCGGATCATCGCTTCATAGTGTCCATAGCACTCTTGACAGTTCCTTCGTGTAAGACGATCCGGTTAAGGGTATCCGGTTAAGGGTGGCGGTTAAGTGTGCTCCGCCATATCCTACTGCCGACTGCCCTCCCCTTCAGCCTATAGCCTTCAGCCTTTAGCCTTCGCGCCAGGCACTGGGCGAACAACCGGCGATGGCGCGGAAGATCCGGTTGAAGTGGGTCGGACTCTGGAAGCCGGTCTCGAAGGCGATCTCGGTCACCCGCAGCTTCGAATTGCGCAGCAAATCCCTGGCCTTCTCGACCCGCAGCCGGTTCAGGCACTGAACCATAGTCGCACCGGTCTCCCGGCGAAAAAGGTGACTGAGACGGCTGGGACTGAGGCCGACGGCGGCGGCGATATCGGCCACGGCGATCTTGTCGCCGTAGCGCCGCTCCATGAACGCCTTGGCGAGCGAGATCTTATCGCGTTCCTGTACGCCCTTGAGGAAGAGCAGGCGGTCCTGATGTTCCAGCACGAAGCTGCCAATGAGTTGAATCAACTGCACGACGGCCTCAACCTGTTGCCGGTTGAACACCAGGGTGCGGTTCAGGCAGCGCCGGAGCCGGTCGTCGCCGATCTTCAGATGATGCAGCGCCTTGGCGGTCCGGGCCAGGAAACGCGCCGTGGGCTTTTTCATCAGGAACTGGCCGCTGGTGAAGCACCCCAGAAAAACCCCGCCGATAAACAGCGGCACCACGATGTCGGTGAGCCCGGCATGGCAGGTGTACACAAGCGGTTCTCCGTGTGTCTCGGCCAGCCTGACCGCCGCCGCATCGCTGGCACGGCAGGCCTTGCCACCCTCCGGCGTCGCGCGCACCATCCGGCAGAAGGGCCGGAAGTGGCTGTAGGGACAGAGGCGTAGCGTCTCGCCGTCCGGGTAGGCGAAATCTATGGGCAGTCCCGTCAGCCGGAAGACGATCTCGTGATAGTCGGCGACGGTCTTCAGCTTCTCGATGCGCAGGAGCGGCCAGCGCGGCGTTCCGGTCTGTGCGGGTGGGTGTTTCACGGTTGTTCCGCGGGATTCAGACAAGCTGCCGGCGGCGTCGCAACATCCACTCCGCCAGCAGCGCCAGCAGCACCGCCAGCGCGAACCATGGGCCGCGCGAGATCAGGCTGACCTGCTCGAAACGGCGAGGCCGCCGCATGCGTTCCGTCACCGCGGCGATCAGCCCCTCGGCCTCCGCTTCCTCGAAACACGCGCCGCCGGCGCGTTCCGCCAGGCGCTTGAGGTCGCTGGCGCGGCATTCCAGGCGCGTGCCTTCCTCCGCCGGCGGAGCTACCGGCAGCAGCTTCTCGTAGCTCTCCGCCACTTCGCCGCCGCGCAGCGCCTCCAGCCGGAAGGTATAGTCGCCGCGTCCGCGGAAACTGAGCGCCACGCGCCAGAGTCCGGTCTCGTCGCCGCGTTCGAGCGGCAGGGCCGTCGAGCCGCCGCCGTCCGCCAGCGTGGCGCGCAGGCTCACACCCTCGGGTTCGGTCACGCGCACAGCCGCGGTCGTCCGTCCGGCGGGGCGCAGGGCGTTGCCTTCCCAAGTCACTTGCAGCAGGCGTCCGCCAGCGCTCGCGCCCGCCGCCGCGCGCGTCATCTGCCGCCAGAGCCGCCGGTAGAAGGTGTCCGCCACGCCGTGGCCGCCGGCCCATTGCCAACTGGTGTTGGACGCCAGGGCATAGACGCGTCCCCGCCCGTAGGCCTGCGTGACCAGCAGCGGCGCGCGTCCCTGTGGCCGCTCGGCCTCCAGCAGTACGCGCGCCCCCGGCGCCAGCGCGCCCGGCAGATTCATCGCGGCGACCGTGAGCGTCTCGCCTTCGCTTTGCGCCAGCAGTTCGCGCAGCCCGGCGACGGCGGGATCGTCGGCCGCCGCGAGCGGCACCGTGACGGGATGGTCGCCGCGTTGCAGCGCACCGCCGCCGCCAAGGCGCCAGGGAATCAGCGGCGCCAACGCGGAAGCTTCGTAGCCGCCGGCGTCGAAGCTTTCCTCGCCACCCAGCCAGATCAAGCCGCCGCCCGCCTCCACGTACTGCAACACCGTGCGCATCTCCCCGGCGGTCCACAGTTGCGACGGGAACGATCCCAGGATCAGGCATTCAAACTGGCGCAGCGCTGCCGCGTCCGCCGGCAGCCCCTGCCGCAGGGAGGCCACGTCCACGCCTTCGCCGGCCTGCACGGTGTAGCGCTCGCCGCCGGTGCGGTAGAGCGCGGTGAAGGTCAGCGCCTGGTCGCCGCTCAGCGTCTGACGCAGCCGCTTCAGATCGGCCCCCAACCGGCGCGAGAAATAGAGCACGTCGAGCGCTTCGCGACGCGCTTCGACGGTCGCCGCGCGCCGGTTGTTGAGAGGCGACAGCTCGGCCGGCGCTCCGGCCACCGTCAGACGGTAACGCCACACCGCCGGTTCGTCGCACCTGGTCTCAAACCTGACCTGCGCGCGTCCCTGCCGCAGGTCGGCGCGGCTGGAGGCGAGCTGCTCCCAGTTGCCGCCGGCCCGCGCGCGCGCCAGGGCGACCTCCAGGTTCTCGAGACCGGCGCGAAAGCTCGCATCCGCATGACCGCGCGCCAGCAGATCGGCTTCGACGGGAAACGTCACCCCGCACTCGACCGCGGACGGGACGCGCAGTTCGGTGACGCTCACGTCGCGCCATCCCGCCGGGTCGCTGCCGATCGCCGCCAGCACCAGCGGAGCGCGCGGCAGGCGCAGCGGCTGCGGCGGCTCGTCGCCCCCGTCCGTCAACAGCAGCACGGCGGCGGCCTGCGCCTCCTGTTCCGCCGCGGCCAGCAGCGCGCCGCCAATATCGGTGCCCGGCGCCGCGCCGGCGGGCGCCGGCGCGCCCTCAGGCCAGGTCTCGGCGGCAAACGACCAGCGCGCCATCTCCACGCCGGGCGGCAGCGCCTGCCGGACGAGTCCGACCAGCGCCTCCGCGCGCGCTTCGCGCGTGGCGACGCCATCGTCGGCCACGCGCATCGAGTCCGAGCGATCCACCAGCACCAGCAGCCGTTGCCGCGCGGTGTCCTGAAGTTCGCGCCGGCAGGCGGGGTCCAGCATGGCCAGCACCAGCAGGGCTACCGTGACGCTCCGTGCCGCCGCCAGCGGCCAGGCGCGCCGCGCTCCCAGGCGACGTCGCCACCTCCGCCACTGCCAGTACAGCATGGCGGCCAGCAGCAGCGGCGCCAGTGCCAGGCCCGCGGCCGGCAGGGCCGGCCGCCAGATCAAGGCGAGGCCCATCATGTTCTTCCCAATCCGAAGATCCGCAGACAGCGCCGGAAATCGGCCGGCAAGGGACTGTGGGCGCGCAGGCGGCCACGCCCCATCGGGTCGTCCAGTTCCAGTTCCGTGGCGTGCAGCATCTGGCGGGGCACTTGTATCAGGCGCGGATCGCGCGCCTCCTTCAGCCCGTGCAGACGATCGCCGATCACGGGATGGCGGATCGAGGCCAGATGCAGGCGAATCTGGTGCGTGCGTCCGGTTTCGATGCGCACGCGCGCGAAGGTGGCGTCGCCGGTGGCCATGACGCGGCGCACATGCGTGCGCGCCGGGGCGCCGTCGAGCGGCGTGACGATGGTGGTGACGTCGCGGTCGAGTCGCCCGGCCATGAGCACGTCGTAGAGCTTGATCACCCGGCGGGTCTTGAAGACCGAGACGGCGGCGTCGAAAGCGGCTTGGTCGCGCGCCACCAGCAGGCAGCCGGAGGTGTCACGGTCCAGACGGTGGACGCAGCGGAGACCCGATTGTCCGGTCTGGGCGCGCAGCAGCTCCTCGACGCCGCCCGGTCCGATCGAGAGCAGGCCGGCCGGCTTGTCCACGCAGAGGTAATGCGGCGACTCGGTCAGGATGCGCACATGCCGGGGAGCCGCGGCGGGAGCCGTGGCGGTGCGGGCTTCGACCACGTCGCCGGCGCGCAGCGTATGCCGCGCCATCCAGATGCACTGGCGATTGACCCACACCTGGCGATCGTCAATCAGTTCCTTGGCCTGGCGCCGTGAAACCTTCAGGCGATCAGCCAGGAACTGTTGCAGGCTCTGGCCGTCCTCCGCCCGGACGGCGGTCAGCGTCACGCTATGCTTGCCTCGCGATTGCATGCCTTTCAGTGTAGGCCCCAAGCCGAGTCGCGGGAAGTCTTTCTTGTGGCACCTTCCTTTGCCGCGGGCGCAAGCACGATTGAGCGACCTTGAGGTGGGTGCGAGCGACAGAGTGCATTGCACCGCAGAGAAATGGTCAGTGAGAGGTGAGCTGGGGCGCGAGTGGGGTGCATGTGAGCCCGAGCGATTTGCTGACCGTGCTATGAGCGTGGAGGCGTAGCACGGAAGCGGCGCGGATCGGGCCGGAAAGCCGGCGCGTGATCATGGGCCGGCTGCGGCGTCACCGGGGGCGGCGCAACCGCGAGGTTGGCGCCGCCCCCGCTTGCTTGCATCCGGCCCATGCTGACGCGCCGT
>JAQULY010000051.1 GCA_028718445.1 Kiritimatiellia bacterium | reverse complement strand
CCTTCGACGTGGCTGGCGTTGTGCGGCAGTTGCGCGAGGTCAGGGCGGGCTACTTTGTGTTGACGCTGGGGCAGAATTCCGGTCACTACTGCGTGCCTAACGAGACCTATGACCGGCTAACCGGCATCCGGCCAAGCAAGTGCGCCCGGCGGGATCTGGTGTCGGAACTCCACGAGGCGCTTGCGCCCCACAACATCCGTCTGATGGTGTATCTCCCGGCGGGAGCGCCGGAATATGCGGCTGAAGCTGTCAGGAAACTGGAGTGGTCCAAGGGGACGCGTTGCGCCGCCTTTCAGCGCAAATGGGAGGCGATCATCCGCGAGTGGTCGTTGCGCTGGGGCAAGAAGGTCAGCGGCTGGTGGTTCGACGGCTGCTACTACAACGACGAGATGTACCGGCATGCCGAAGAACCGAACTTCCGCAGCTTCGCCGCCGCCATCCGCGCGGGCAACCCCGACAGCATCATCGGCTGGAATCCGGGAGTCGTATATCCACCGTACACCGTGGACAAGGAAGAGGACTACACCGCGGGCGAAGTCAACGATCCGCGGGCATTCGATCCTCCCGGTCGCTGGGTCCAACACGCGCAGTTCCACATGCTCACGTACCTGGGCAAGACCTGGGGCCAGTTGCCGCTGCGCTTCACGGACGATGAGGCCATCGCCCATACCCTGGCCTTCACTAGACACGGGGGTGTGGTGACGTGGGACACGCCGCTCACCTACGAAGGGCACATTGATGCCGGCGCCTTCGCAATTCTCAAGGAGGTCGGCAAGGCGGTTGACGCCACCCGCGGCCAACCGGATCTCCCTGCGCCGAAGGTTGTCAGACCCTCCGTGACGTTTGCGGAGATTCCGATGGCAGGCGATGGGGCCGGCCTCGCGCGGATGGCCGTAACCCTCCGCAACAACCAGCAGGAACGCCTTCAAGGTCAGGTCTCGTTCAGTCTGGAGCCATGTTTGGCCGGCCGTGTTCTGGGCGATGGCGTCATGCCCTACGACCTGCAACCGGGGGACTGCGCCCGGCAGGACGTCCGTTTGCAGCTCAACCAGCGCGTCTCCCCCGATAGCACCCCTGTGCGTGTTCTGATCTCCCGCACGGGAACGGACCGCACGCTTCGCTATCCCCTGCCGAAACGGGAACGGATCCGACTTCCTCGGCTCGCGCAACTCCCCGCGCTCGAAAACGTCGGAAGTGCCATGGCGCAGGTACCGGCTCGAGCGGTCATTACCGAGCAAGGCCGCATGCTGGGCGAGATCAAGCTGGGGGTCGCCGAAGGGTGCCTGGTGATGCACTGTCAGGTTACAGACGCGATCATGCGGCAGACCTCGAACATCTGGGACGGCTCCTGCATGGAGGTGTTCGGGGTGGCGGAACCGGGCGACGTCATCAAACAGCTCTGGCTGCTCCCGGCGATGGCCGCGGCGCCGGCCAAGTCGCTGGAGCTTGATCGGTCCGCTAAACACTCGCCGGCGTCCCCGGCGAACGAGAT
Organism: Kiritimatiellia bacterium; assembly: GCA_028718445.1. Classification (GTDB taxonomy): domain Bacteria; phylum Verrucomicrobiota; class Kiritimatiellia; order RFP12; family JAAYLN01; genus JAQULY01. The sequence continues at coordinate 15,860 of JAQULY010000051.1, read as the reverse complement.
TCAACTGGCGTCGTGGAAGAGCGCGGTCGGATATACATCCGCCGCCATCATTCCGTTGGCCTGGTGGTTGAAGCGCGAACAGGCGCCCTCCCGTTTCATGCTGGAGATAGTGATCTGTGCCGGCATTGACGAACGGATGTTCGCACGCACATCGCTGTTCAAGAGCGCCGATCCCGCGAACTGCACGGACGAGTACGCACTCGTCGAGATAGACGTTAGCGGTGGCTGATGGAGATGCACGTGAGTGCCAGGATCGCCTCGACATCGGGAGTGAAGCGGCTGCATGGACGGCGCGGTTCGTCGCTTCAGTCCGTGGTCGCCTTGATGTTGGCGGCAGTCGCGGCCCAGGCCTGGTCAGCCGAGACATGGCGCGAATGGGAAGCCGCCAAAATCAGGCTGCATGCCGAACGCATGCGCGTACTTGCGCGCGGCAATTGTCCGGCAGTAACGCGCGAGGCCGCGATCGAGAGCGAACGACAGCAGTTGCGCGAAGCGCTGGGGCGACTGACCGCGGATAGCGCCGCGCCGGCCGCGCGCGGTGTCCGGCTCGAAGCCTACGTCAGCCCCAACGACGACTCGCCGCAGCCCTTCTGGCGCTACCTTCCCGTGAGTCAGTTGCCGACCAATCCGCCACTGCTGATCTTCCTGCATGGCTACGCCGAAGACTGGGATCTTGCCTCGGCTCCGGGAATCCCCGATTTCATCACGAATGTCGCCGAGGAAGCCGGCGCCTGCATTGCGGCGCCGTTCGGTCGCGGCAACACCGACTATCAGCACCTGGGCGAGCAGGATGTGCTGCGCGTGCTGGACGAGATGGTGGCGCGTTTCGGCGCCGATCGCGAACGCGTCGTGCTGGCGGGTGTCTCGATGGGCGGACTGGGAGTCTGGTGCATCGGCGCGCGCTGGGCCGACCGCTTCAACATGCTGCTGCCGATCTGCGGACGCGGCGATTTCTACGTCTGGCACCGCCTCACGGAACGCGACCTGCCGCCGTGGCAGCGCGAACTGGTGGACACGCAGTTTGCCACACGCTATCTCGACCGGTTGCGGCGCACCTCGATCATGGCCACGCATGGACGTTTCGACGACATTGTTACATTCGAACAGGGCGCATATCCTCCCGCGGCATTGCGGCGTTTGGGCGCCACGCGCACCACATTGATCGAGTTCACGCGCGCAGGACACGACGTTTTTGGCATTAGTTGGGAACACGAGTTGGTGAGGCAAAGACTGCTTGAAGGCCTGACGACGGCCTTTACCAAGCCACGGCCGCGCGCGTCGGCGGTGCCAGGCGCCAGCGGCAGCCGTGTGCAGGACGCTTTCCTGACGCCATTTCTGTTCGTGGGCGGCGACGATGGCGGCGCCGGAGACGGCGCCGCGCTGCTGGAGGCCCGGTCCGACGAGTGGCAGCGTTACGGGCACGCCCGTCCCCGTCAGACCTTGGAACGGGAACTGGACCTGAAGCAGGCGGCATCCTGCAACCTGTTCGTCTTCGGCGAACCGGAGTGGAGCCTGCTGACGCGCGCGATTCTGGAGCGCGGAGGCGTGGCCTGGGACGCGGAGAGCTTCACGATCGCCGGACGCCGCCTGCCGCGTGCCGGGCACGGACTCTGGTTCACCGGACGCAATCCCTTCAACACCAACCTTGCCGGGGTGGTGCAGTGCGGCCTGCCCTGGGGCGCCGGGCAATCTGACAACCACCGTTACGACCGCATTCCCGACGTGATCGTGTATGGGCCGGACACCGATCGCTTCGGCTACAACCTGGCCGCGGCCGCCGGCTTTGTGGATAGCGACGGCAGCGTGCGCTGGTGCGATCCACCGATCACCGACGCGATCCGGCGCCCTCAGGTGTGTGGAGAGCCATAGGACTGCGTGAAGCGGCTTTGGGCGGCGCCACAATGGGTCAGCGCCCGCATCGCCTTGGACATTCGGTGTTCGACTAGGCTACCGGCTCCCAACCCGGATGACAAAATCGGCGCTGCAGTCGTAGAAGCCATCGCGCGGTCCGCTCGTGGAATAGATCCGCAGGATGTAATCGCCCGCCGGAAGCGGCCCGATCTGAAAATCGCGCCGGATACCGGACTCCATGACCGGCAACACCTCGGCCGGTCCACCGCCCGCGCCCAACGGTGTCAGTGTGGCGGCCACGCTGACGGACTCGGGCGCGGCGATGATCACGCGGCTGCTCTCACCGGCGTTGGCCGGCAAGGTGCTGCTCAGGGCGTTCCCCAACAGGAGACCGTCTCGGAAGAAGGACGGTTTCAGATTGGGCAGCGCGCGGAAGGCCGGTTCGTCAGGGACCGGGTCTTGAAGAAGCTGCCAGGAGGACGATTCGGGCAGGTGATCGAAGACGAACTGCCTGGGCGGCGTATCGAAGTAGTAGGCGCTGCGCTCCAGGTACGCGCCGGCCTCCTCGCCGGTCTGACGGGCTCCCCAGGTGGCATCCAGCAGTCGCCAGCGGCCGTCAATCTCAACCGCATTCCAGGCATGTTTGAAGGCGCTAACCAAGTCGTCGTCCGGCGTACCACGATAGCCGCGCACGTCGCCGATCAAGAAGGTTGATTTCAGCCCCACGCTGCGCGCCAGCGCATCGTACAGCCAGGCATAGCCGGCGCAAACCGTGGTTCCGCGTTCCAGCACGCTCAGCGGATCGTGCGCATGCTCGTAGGCGTCGCCGCCGCCGGTGATGTGCTCCCATTCCAGTATGTCGTACTTGATGTTGGCGGTGATCCAGTCGTAGAGAGCGCGCGCCCGCTCCGCGTCGTTGGCGCAGTTGGCCACGATCTGCCGCGCCAGGTCGGCGACGACGGCGGGAACGGGCTGACCGCGGCTGGCGCGCAACGCGGCGAAGAGCGGCGGTTCCGCCGGGGCTGTTCCGTCACGCCCACGGACTGGAACGCTCGATGTCACCGCGGCAGACGTTCCGACGCCGGCCGCCGGCGCGCGCAGGATCGCGCCCAGTCGCATGGAAGCGGCGTCCGGCGGCGCCGTCGTCGTCATCGTGGTGTCATTCGCCGTGGCCGCGTGCGCGAGCGCCCCCTTCGGAGCGAACTCGCGCCAGACAGGCACGCGCGCGGCCGGCGACGCCGCAGGTGCGATGCCGGGGGAGGACGCCGCACGTTCGCGCGGCGCCTGGAGCCGCCGCGTCTGCTCCCGCCAAAGCAACGCCGCGAGCGCGATGACAGCCAACAGCATGAAAGTGAGCCGCCAGCCGTGGCCGCGCCCGCGACGGCGCGCGGCGGCGGTATAGGTGATGGGCTGGCGCGGCAATGGCATGCGGTCATTCCCGGATACGCGCCACCACGGTGCGCATCGAGGGATGCGTCAGGCGGCGGTTCATCTCCAGCAGCGCGGGGTATAGTTCGGGCGCCAGCACGCCGCTGCCGCGCCGCACCTCGCGGCGCAACGCGATCAGCCGGCGCCCGTCGGGCAGCGTCGTCAGCGTCGTCGTGCAGCGCAAGCGCCCCAGGCCCGCGGGCAGTTCCCAGTCAATCTCGGGCGGCAGCACGGGAACCGCCAACGTTTCCGGCGGCAGCCAGACGCGGCAGGTCCAGTCGCCGTCAGCAAAATCGCCAATATATAGTGGGTTTTCGCGTTTATCGGCGCGGAGGTCCAGCAAGGGTCCGGCGGCGCCCGGCACCAGCAGTGTGAGTGAGTCGCGTTCGCGAACGGCATAGCGTTCCGCGCGCACGCGATACCGCATCTCGCCCGGGTATGACTCCAGGTCGGTCTCCAGCTCTCCCAGCGCCGCCGCCGACTGCGAAATCGCTCCGACCAATTCCTGGAAGTGGCGCGCGCGCTCTTCCGGCGGCAACTCGCGGAACTGACGGCGGAAGGCGCCGCAGGCCGGTCCGTTGTAGCGATTGGTGACGGCGATGCGCGCTGTGCCGACGTCATCAAGCGTGACGCTCCATTCGCTGACACCGCGTGGGCGATAGGGCGCCGCCACGTCTATGTAGGTGCGCGCGCCGGTCAGCGTCAGCGCGGGGTGACGGAAGAAGGCGGTTGTGCCGGGCTCGGCATACTGGTCGCCATCGTTCAGGTAGAGCGGCAGTCGAGCGTCCGGCGTTTCGTCCCCGCCGGTCCATGGCAGTACGCGCCGCCACCAACTGGCGCGCGGCCGCGCCGCGATAAGCCAGGCATCGAACAAGTCCGGCTGGGGCTGCGCGAACAAGGCGTCCACCAGCGGCGTGTCGAGTTGTCCGGAGTCCGCCAGCATGGGTTCCGCATCGAGCCCTGCCGCGCGCAGCATCGCCATCATCAGGATGGCACGGTCGGCGTCGTGGCCATAGCCGTCGGCCAGGGTGGTGTCCGCGGGCGTGAACCCTTGTGGCAGATCAATGAAACGCGGCCCAGCCGGCCGGATGGCGGTCATGACGTAGTCGCGCACCAGGCGCGCGCGCGCGTGCGGGTCGCGTGTCCGGCGCGTGAGCCGGCGCGCCAGCGCGGCGGCGTTGGCGTCGTTTTGCAGGGCGCGGGCGAGCGCCTTCTCCAGGCCGGCGGCATAATCTTCCCAGTTGCCGGCCGAGGCGAGCAACGTGGGCGTGAAGGCGTGCCACGGCGGCAGCGCGTCTTCCCGCGCGACCGCCGGCAGGGACGCGGCGCGCCAACTGTGCGTGATGGTGTCCCTATTGGTGACGCAGCGGTAGTTCACGGGGGCACCCGGCTGACGCAGGCGCAGGGGCAGGGCGCGCGGCGCCGTCAGTTCCAGCGTCGCTTCGTCCACCGGATCGAAACGCCTGAAGGCATGCTGCAGCGCGAAGAACGGCGCCTGCGTCTGCGTGCGTTGCGTGGTGACGGCGACAACGCTGCCGGTCTCGACTCCCGGCAGGCTGATCACCATGGTCTTGGCGGCCGGGTAGCGCGGCGCGCTGCCGGTCCAGGGCGCATCCATGATGTTGATCTCCTCCGGCTTGATGCTGTGGACGCTGCCGTCCGCGTTCGAGACCACCGCGGAGAGGAGTCGCGCCGTCTGCCAGCAGGGATTGAAGTCGAGTTTGATTTCCGCGTTCCGCTTCTTGCCGGCGAAGGTAAGAATGCGGATCACGCGGCGATGGGTACTGGACCATGTCTGCGGTGAGGTTACCTCGATGCTCAGGCGGTCCTCCAGGATGCGCGCGTCCGGCGCCGACGCGGCAGCGCCCGGCGCGAAGTGCGCGCGCTGGCGCGCGGCATACTCCATGTCGCGCCGGATCGCTTTTAGAGCGGGATAGTCGGCGGCGGGGTATTCGGGTCGTTCCAGCAGGAATCGCGAGGAGGCGCGTAGCAGGCCGTTCGAGCACTCCACGCCGCGGGAGTAGACGATGCCGGCACAGGCGGTGGAGACGTTGTCCGGCAGTTGCCGCGGCGCGCCGGCGGCGGCCGACAGGTCCACCTCCAGCCGTTCGTCGGTGCCGCAGGCCACTTCCGTCACCAGCGCGAAACGACGCTGCTTCAGACCGGTGTTGCCGAGCAGAAAGTTGACGTACCCGAGCGACCCGGACAGCCAGGGGAACTCCAGCAGCGTCAGCCCGTCGCCCTGCACGGCGAAGTCCCGGACGCGGCATTCGAGCGTGGCGCGCAGCGCCTGCGCGGTGTCCTGCAGGTCTTCAGGCGCGAGTTCGAACGACGTCAGTTCGGCCCCGGCCATACGCGCCTTGACGAGACCCTCGAAGAAGCGCCGTCGCTGTTCGCGCGGCAGGCGCGCCAGATGACCGCGATAGAGATTGTCGTTAATGCCGTCGAAGGCGATTTCCGTCCGCAGGCTCAGACGTCCGGTCTCGTCGAGGTCGCCCCGGCTGACAACGCGCAGCAGGTTGCTGGCGGCCGGGACGACGGGCGAGACGCGCAGCGTTTCGCCCCGCGGATGCGCCACCATGTAACTGCGGTTGCCCAGATAGGAGGGGAAGAGGTCGCGCGCGCTTTCGTTGGTCGGGTCCATCAGGTCATAGGCGTCCTCGCCGGGGCGCGCGGCGGCCACGATGGCGTGGTTGAAGAAGGTCATAGGAACGTCGCCATCGAGCTTGGCGCCGACATTAATCAGCACCGGGTAGGCCTCGATGCCGGCCAGCCGCAACATCGCCACCAGCAGCGCGGCCTTGTCGCGGCAGACGCCGTAACGATTGCTGAACGTCATGGAGACATCGTGCGGTTCGTAACCGGGCGCTTCCGTCTCCGTGGTAATGCCCATGTAGCGGATGCTTTGTGACACCCACGTGAAGATGTGCTGGACGCGTTCGTTCCGCGATGAGGCCCGCGACATCAGGCCGGTGACGGTCAACCCCATTTCGGGTGTAACCGCCTGCAGGCGAGGCAGGCATAGATTCCAGTACCAGCGCGACAGCGAGGGCCAGTCCGCGGCGGTGCTCAGCAGCAGCCGTTGCGCGACGGTGTGCGCCGGCGGCATTTCGGGTTCTGGAAACAACTGCGGCACATCGCGCAGCTCCCATCGGCGCAACTTGCGTCCGTCAGGCAGCACGGTCTCGGCCGAGGTGACGGTGTTGCTCAACGGGTCGCGCAGCTCCAGGTGACGCAAAGGACGTTCCGGCGGCTCCGAGATGGCGTAGGTCATGCGCCGGATTGGCGAGGTATATTCGAAGACGGCGTAGTCGGACCACATGTCCGGCACGCGCGGCTTGAGTGTTTGGCGCCGCGTGGCGTAATGCACCAGATCGCCGATCTCCAGGCCGGCGAGCGAGAGCTGGAGCAGCTTCTGGTTGGGGTCGTAGATGTTGGCGCCCATCTGGCCGGTTTCGGTCATGGTACGGCTGGCGCGCTCCACGTTCACGGTTACGCAGCGGCCGTCGGGTTTGAGTATCCATGCGCGCACCACGGTCACCGTATCGTAGGGCAGGGCGAAGAAGAAGGTCTGCGTCTGGGCTTCACGGCGGCCCTTTTCCGTGAGCACTTTGAAGTACTCCTCGCTCAACGCCAGCGAGGTGCCGTCGGGGTTGAAGTGTTCCTGCGTGACGGCGTCCACCAGCACGCTGTCCGCATCCGGGTAGCGTTGGGGTGTGACTTCGAGTGCGGCCGCGGCGGCCTCCCGCGGTTCGATCGTGCGAACGGCGGAACTGGCGTCAGCCGCCGGCAGGCGCATGGCTACCAACGTGGCAAACAGGACGACGGCAAGTCGAGATTCAGTGAATGACATGGCTTCCAACTCCGTGACTGCGCGACTCATGTGCCGCGGCGATCGGCGGCGGCACTGTTGCGCTGGAACGTCAGCTCCCAGAGTTTGGCGTACTTCGCGAAAGTGCCGAAAGCCACGTTGCCGGCGACGATCAGTCCCGGAATACCGTCGAGAAAGCCGCGCTTGATCAGATAGCCTCTGATGAACCGGAAGACCGGGCGGAAAAGCAGATCGCGCAGCTGGACACCCCGGCCTTCATCCATGTTGGTCCTCGCGCTGATGCCGGAGAAGCGGTTGATGGTGGTAATCTGGTCTTCGATTCCGCTGTAGGTGTAGTGGTAGATTTGTCCCTGGAGCCGCCGCACGTCGCCTTCCACGTAGATGCGATCGTGCGGCTCCCTGCCGCCGCAGTGTCCGTGACGCTTCATGAAGAGACGCAGCTTGATGTCCGGATACCAGTCGCCGTGCCTGATCCAGCGTCCCAGATAACGCACCAGTCGCGGGCATTCGAAGCCGTGCACACTGGGCGGCAGCGGCTTGGCGAAGAGCGTCTCGATCTCCTCGCGCAGGGCCGGCGAGATTTCCTCGTCCGCGTCCACGAAAAGAATCCACGGTCCGCCGGCCAGTTCGCTGATCAGCTTCTTCTGGCCGATATAACCCAGCCAGGCATGCTGGTGAACCTTGTTGGTGAAACGGCGCGCGATCTCCACGGTGGCGTCGGTGCTGAACGAATCCAGCACTATGACCTCGTCCGCCCAGGCGACGCTGCGCAGGCAGCGCTCGATATTCTCGGCCTCGTTGCCGGCGATAATGCAGGCGGAAATGCGCTCGTTGGGTCCGCGGTTCGACATATGGCCTTCAGTTTACCCGCCATGCCGGGCGCCCCACAACCAGAAAGCGCAACACCAGAAAGCGCAACACTAAATTGACTCGCACCCGAGGGGTTCTACAAGAGCTTCAAATATTGTACACTCTCAACGTGATTGGTGTTCCGTCGCTCCCGGCAGAAGTCTGGCGATCGTCAACACACGTGCCGCGGCGCGGTAACCGCAAGCAAGGAAAATGTCATGCCCGAATGTCCAAGCTGTTCCGCGCAGGTGCTGGCCGAGGACCGCTTCTGTCCCGCCTGCGGCAAGGCTATAGCAGCCGCTCCCGGTGCGTCCGCGGAAGCCGCCAAGCCACCCGTGCCGTCGAGCGCGGCTGGCGCCACGTCGGAAGCGACAACGCCGTCCACCGCACCCCACAAGCGCCCCTGGCGTCAGGTCGGCTGTGGTTGTCTGACGGCGCTGGCGCTTGGATTGGTCCTGATTCTGGGAGTTGCCACTTGGCTTACCCAGGGTGCCAAAGTAGCGGCCAAGAATCACTTGAACCTGATCAAGACCGGCCACGCCGAACTTGCCTACAGGGGGGCGTCGACCAACCTGCAGGCCACGGCGTCGCTGGAGCAATACGTGGCAATGCTGGATGCGCGGCCGCTGCTGCGTGACATCGAGCGGATCGGCATTCCCGAGTGCAACCGCGATAACGATGTGGCGGAACTGACGGCGCGCTTGCGCTTCGTGGGCGGTCTCAAGGCCGATGTGCCCATGCGTTTTGGCAAGGAGGATGGGAAGTGGCGGCTGACCGGCATCGACCTGAGCAACGTGCCGGTGGAGAACCCCTCCGGCACATCTGCGCAGCCGTCCGTGCCTGCGCCGGACGCTCAGCGCCCCGCCGCGCCGCAGCCTCCGGACGCACGACCACCGGCGCCCGCGACGACCGCAGCCCCTGCAGAGGCCCTGTCGGCCGCGCGGGCTTACCTGAATCTGATCGTGGCGGACGAGTTGGAGCTTTCCTACCGGCGGGCCTCGGCCGATTTCCAGGCGACTGTGCCGCTGAAGAGTTACCTGGCGATTATCAGAGAACGGCCGGTGCTGCGAGAGATCGCGAAGATCGATTTCACCGCTTTCCACGACGCCCAGGACACTCTGATCCTGCGAGCCCACTTGCAGCCGTCCGATGGACGGCGATTCGACGTGCCCTTGCGACTGCGGAACGAAGACGGTCACTGGCGGGTGCTGGCAACGGACTGGAGCAATGTGCCCGTCGGACGCCAGCCCGGAGCCACCACGACGCCGTCCCGGCCCACGGCCCCAACGCCCAAACCCGCCGCGACCAAGAGCGCTGCTCGCGGTGAACGATCGGTCGGCACCGTGGTCATCGGTGCCGGCCGTAACCGGGACGGCACGCTGGTCCGTCCTGGCCGGGCGGTGCCAAGCGATGCCGAGCGCATCAGCGCCGATATACAGTTGGTCAACCATGTTGCCGGCGACCGCGTGCGCGTCTGGATCGAACGCGTCGACGGCAGCGCCCGCACGGAAGCGATCGAGTCGGCGATCGACGGCCAAGGCAGCGGCTACGTTCCCTTCGAACTGAAGCTGGGGTCCGACGGCATTCCGGCGGGAGCCTACCGACTGATGGTTCGGTTGGGGGATGACCGCAAATTCGCGACGGCCTTCGACGTCGAGTGAGCGACGGCCGCGAAGCGGAGCGTGAACCGTCTATGTCGGGAGCGAGTATGTACTGCTATCAGTGCGGCAAACAACTGACTGACCCCAACGCCAAATTCTGCACGGGATGCGGCGCGTCGATACGCGTTGCCAATGCGCCCCAGCCGCAGGCGTCCGCGGTGAGTCAGTCACCGCCCGCCGCCCCGGCGACCACCGACTGGAGCGCCTTTTTCCAGTCGCTGGGCAGCGACCTGTTGCGCGTCAACCAGACCGCGCCGAACCGCTTCGAGTTCGAGGGCGAGACCAAGGTCAAAGCGCTCTTGAGCCGGACGACGATACGCTACCAGGCGGTGGCGGCGCTTGATCCGGATAGTCGCAGCATCCAGTGGTGGGAGAAGCTGTCGGAGAGCGGTCTCGGGATCGCTCCCACCGATTTCGGCGTCACGGCGCAGACGCGCAGCCAGAAAGGTGCGGCGGTCACCATCGCCAAGAGCGTGCGCACGGCCGGCGGTGGCTACACCTATCGCTACGGCGATTTGCGAGCGGTGGTGGAGCAAGAGGCGCGGCGATCAGGATGGGATCTGCGGGTCGCGGTCCGCCGGCCGTAGATATCCGGGGCCGCCAGGATCGGGCTGGAGTCGACTCCGCTCGCTGATTTTCCCCGAATCACGGCGCGACCGTCACGGCTTCCCACTGATGCACCGGCGCCTCGAACGTCAAGACGTTGTCGCGAACCGCCGCCGTGCGGCGGTTCCCCTGGCCATCGCAATGGACGGCGCGGCGGATCGCACCCATGCCCTCAGGCGGATGAACCCGCATTTCGCGTACGGCGTCGCCACCAATGTTCCAGATGATCCCGCGCCAGAGCGAGCCGTCGGTGAAGAACTGCGGCACCAGCCAGGGGCCTCCGGCGACGTGCCCGCACGTGCGCCCATGATCGAGCCAACGTAGCACGTCCTCCAACTGGGCGTGGCGTTGCACCGTCATGTGCTCTTCCATCGGAGCCCCGGTCCAGATGGCCGACCATGGGACCACCCCCACTCGCCCGCCCAGATGGTTCTCGAAAACATACGCGCCATGCCCCACTCGCTGGTGAGTCGGATTCAGCAGTCGGCTGATCTCGCGCGTGCCATTCAACAGTTCCCCTTGCAGGAGTCGTTGACAGAACTTGGAGAGATTGACCGAAATCCGGGCGCCGGCCCGCAATCCGAATTCGGCATCCACCGATTCCTCCATGGCATACAGGACCTCCGCCTGTGTGATCAGCCGGGCGTTCTGCAGGCCGATCCACTCGCCAAAGCCGCGTTCCGCCAGTATGAGGGCGGCCGGACCGTCCAGCAGGAGTCCCTGCTTCAGCCAGGCCTTCAGTTCGTCGTCCGTGAACGTCCACGCCATGTCGCCCGACAGGGCGTTTACCCGTTCATGGGGCCTTTTCTGAAAGGAACGCCCCAGGGCGCACAGCCACAAATCCCAGCCGCGTGTCGCCACTTCCAATTCCTGCCACTGACGGCCTTCGGGCACATGGCTGCGGCGCCCCATATCCTCGTGCCAGGGGGTACCGATGCCGACCGCGCGCAGGGTGGCGGGGAACTCCTCGCCTAGCCAGGCCAGACATGGTTTCACATCGCCTAGAAAGGCGGCGCGTGCCGCATCGTCGCTTGGCAGGTTGCCCATGAAATCGTAGAGACTGACGCATTGCCGGTCGGCGCCGAACACCTGGGCCATGACCATCTGCGACAACAGACAACGGTACGATTTGTTCCAGTGGCCGTAGGGTACGTTTTCCAGTTCCGGATCGCTTTCCACCTCAGGCGGCTGAACCATCCGGTTCATCTGAGACTGTCCCAGATAGTAGGGGAAGAAGCGTGGTGGGTCCTCGATGTAAGAACAGAAGGAGGGCCGGTGCGTGAACGGGAACTGACGGGCCATGGCGGCGTGCCAGGCCGGCCACCGCCGGCCTTCGGCGGCATGCGTCTGCAGATCGCTCGACATCAGTCCGAGCCGCGATCCGGCGGCTTCCACGATGTCCCGCCACTCGGCCACCAGCGCGGTCTGCGTGGCGTCCCACATGTCGAACCAGACCGACCGCCAGGGATGCGGTTCTCCCGGGGCCAGACAGGCGTGGACAATCTCCTCGCGTGTCGCGTTCGTTCCGGCTTGCCGGTTGAATTGGGCCACGTGAAGCGGACAGAAACAGCCGCCCCAATCCAGCGGTGCGTGATTGTGAAGACGGATGTCGTCGTCCACCCACACGACGCGAAAACGCTCGGCCGCGTACTGCACGAACGCCGCGCGGATATAGCTCCTCCAGCCGGGATCGAGCGGGCAGACGACCGCCTGCGCCGCCTGGCCACGCCAGTCCACCATGGTCTGCCACGGCTGGTCCGGCTTGAGGCGCCGATGCCGGTCGCAATGCAGAATCGTGTGCCAGGGGTTGAGGCTGACGGCGATGCCCTCCCGCTCCAGTGCCTGCTTGATTGGACGATACCATGCCAGCCATTGCGCGATCCGATCGAGGGAATCGTGGCCGTCGTTCTGTTCCTCCGCGAAGACGAAGAACAACACCTCGTCCGCCTGGGCGCGACGACATAGCTCCAACACTTCGCGCTCGATGACCGTTGGGTCCAGATGCATCCCGAACTGCATGCGTAACGTGTATCTGACCGACATGACAGAAGCTTTCTCTTAGAATGTGCGCGGGATGCCAAGCGTTGCCTTGCCGTCTGGAGAGACGTGCGGCGCATCCCGGCGTGTCGCCTCCACTTCGACACTATGGGCCTCTCCGGGATCAAACGGTGCCGGCGCAAGAATCCAGGCCGTTGCCGCATCCGTCTCGAACGCGATCATCTCTCCCTGCGTTTCCCGCCAGGCGTCTGCTTGCGCGCGCCGCAGGAACACCCGTCCACCTTCCCAGGGATTGGCCAGCCGGCACAGGCCGCCCAGCCGACTGGTGATGTAAACCCAGGCGACCTGCTCGCCGATGCCTTCGGCCGCAACGGCAAAACCGCCCTCGGCAAAGAGCGTGAAGGCGAAACTGACACCGGCCGGGCACGCCGGGGAGATGCGAATGACCCCGTCGTGGCTTTGCAGCAGCGCCTCAGCCAGACCGGCCGATGAGAGATAAAGCCCTTCAAGGCCGAATCGCCTGAAATCCCACATGCGCAATTGCCTCTGCGTTTCCCTGGCCGCAAGCCAGTCCGGATGCTTCCAGTAATCCTTGACGTGGAAATCCGTCGGCATCCGTGCCGCCTCCGGCATCGTCTGGATTTTCCAGAAGTCAGGGCTGTCAGCGTTCACGCCCTTGCAGGAAGTCATCGCCGCGGCGTCGGCCAGCGTCTGGCGCATGTCCTCGCGTAAACCGAGCCTGGCATACACCAGGGGGCGCGTCCACCCCTTTCCCATTTCCTGCGCCGATGCGCACGCGATTGCATAGGGTGGTGTGCCGCGTTCCTTGAGTCCGATCAACCCCGCGGGGAAGACCGGACTGGTTTCCACATCCGAAAATATCGGCCCCCAGCGTTTGGGATCGCGCTCGCAGGTGGGATGTGCCCCGGCCCAGTCCTCCGGATCGCCCGCATCCCATAGCAGACCCTGGCCGGCCTTCTGCTCCCGGCCTTTTTGAATGCCCGCCGCGAAGATGGTCGCGCCGGGGTTGACCGGCGATTCCATGGTGACCAGCGGCGCCAGCCGATCCAGGGCCTGCTTCCATGCCGCGGCCTCCGGAACCGCCAACCCCAAAATCTGCATGGCTTCCAGCGCAATCGTAAGAGTCTTGCGGACCGTAACCAACTCGGTCGTGCAGTCGCGCATGATGTTCGATCCTTCGTACGCGGTGGCCGGCGAGGTATGCAGACGTCCGTCGGCGCCCTCCTCCAGCATGCCGAGGCAGTAACGGGCGGCCTGCAGGAGGAACGGCCAGGCCCGCTCCCGCAGGAACGCGCTGTCGCCCGTATACCGATAGTAGCGCATGAAGTCGTCCGCAAGCTGGCCGCCCGGCGTGCGGTTGAGATCGTAGAAGGGCTGATTACCCTGGCGGTCGGCAAGGTCGCAGAAGCGGGCACCCGGCTTGCCCTCGCGCGCCGCCATGCGTTCCGCCGCCGGCAGCATGTCCAGGCGAAAGCCGAGATACGGTTTCATCAGTTCGGGATGTCCGGCGGACGGCAGCATCCATGTCAACTGCTGCTGGTTCCAGTGGTAGTAGAAATTCCATGGCTGGAAGTCGCGGTTCCATCCCCAGAGCCCCTGTGTGAAGAGCGCGGGATACCGTCCCCGCTGGGAACTGCCGGCATAGTAGAGCGCCAGATGCCAGAGGTTGTCTTGAAAAGCAAGGCCGGTCTGCAGGAAGGCGCCCGCCTCCCAGAACGACCGCCAGTCGGCCTCATGATCGCGCGTCAGCGCCGGCATGCCCTTGCTCGTCGCGGTCCGCACGACGTTCCGGGCTTCTGTTTCGGGATCGGCATGTTCCTCGGAATTGGCGACTGTCAGGAAGAAACAGCCCGCATGGTGCGCGGCCGGCGCCATGGTGAACGCCCCACCGCGACGGTGCTCCCGGACAGGCGCAACGGCCTGGCCGTTCTCGCTGAGAGTGGCCGCTGCGACAAACCGCAGGTTCGTCAACCGCTGGGAGATCAGGAGTGCCTCCCCCGCGACGGATGCCGATGTGCCGGAAAGTCCAATGGAAGAATCCGTCGACACGCCCCCGCACTTCCAATGGGCGAATGTGCGGGAGCCCCAGCGTTCGACCGTCAGTCGCGGTGAAACTGGTTCGTCGGTTTCGACGTCGTATTCGAGTGCGACGACGCAATCGCGGCGCGAGACGAAGAGATGCGCGGAGAACAAACCGAACGGCGTCCGGCTGCGTACGGTGAATGCGGCCCGGGCCAGGTCCAGCCGCGCTTCGAAGTCCTCTAGGTACCAGGTGTCCATCAGCGGCAAGGCCAGGTCCAGTTCCACCCGACAGCCATGCCGCAGGGTCGTGTAGCGGTCCTCGTTCCGGTAGTAGTCGGGATTGAATCCGCCTTCGGGTAGCGTCGAGTCGTCCCAGAGATCGCACTTGTTCACAACCACGACCAGCTTACGCGGCTCACACCAGGCGATCGCGCCGAGATCGCCGTTGCCAAGCATCATGCCCTGCAAGGGATCGAGCGGCGGCGAGAGGCAGACGAGGTCGTGCCGGGAAATCCGCTCCGGCCACCTGACGTTCCAGGAGCCATCCGCAAATGAGAACGAGGTTTGCATCCTAATTTCTTCCTCAGGATATGGAGTCGGCGGCGTCCGCCGCCAAATCAATGATGCGGTGCGTTTCCATGGCCTGATCGGCGGCGAAGACCATGCGATGCCCCCAGACCGAATCTTCCAGGGCCGTGCAGGACAGGGACGGCGCCTCCCCGCGCACGGTCCGGACAAAGTCCAGAACCAGCCTGCTGTCGCCGCCGCCGTGGTCGCCCAGGGCGCCAGACATGTCGCCGCCGACGCGGACGTCGACAACCTCTTCCTTGAATTCGTGCCCGTGACGGGGGTCGGCATGCCGGATGGTAAAGCGTTCTTCCTCGAACACGCCTTGGATCTCCCCGCGGGTGCCGAGCAAGTGGATGCTCCGCATCGGGCGGGCAGTTCCCCCGACCATGTTGTGGGTGGCAGTGGCTCCGTCGGCGAACTGCACCAGGACCGATTGGTGGTCCACCACGTCGTTGTCGCAACGCCACACGCAGCGTCCGTGAGGATTGTCGGTCTTCAGGGACTCGCTGCGCACTTCAGGGGGCGGAATCGGGTAGTTCTGGTACTCCCGCCAGGGGAACTCGGGGTGCATGGATTCCAGATCGCGGATTTCCGTGTCGGTCAGGCACAGCCCGTGCCCCTCCAGGCCCGCCCACGTGTAGCTGCTCCAGCGGAACGGGTTGCTGATGTCCAGGTAGTGCTTGCGGGCCGAGTAGTCGCACTGCGCCTCGATGGGACAGTCCACGAGGCAGCGCGTCCCCGCGCCGGGGGGCGCCTGGTCCGGGCGGAACTGCATGAGACCGCCGAAGCTCCCGACTGACGTCGGCGCCACGCCGCTCTTCATCCACGCCAGGAGATCCAGATCATGGCAGCACTTGGCCAGGAGCATGGATGACCCGCACCGCGCGCGGCGGTTCCACTTGCCGCGCACGTACGCCACGGCCATGTGGTGATAGCTGACGTGTTCGACGGTCTGGAGATTGACGAGGTCTCCGATCTCGCCGTCGAGCACCCGGCGACGGATCGCGCTGTAGAACGGCGTG
>JAQULY010000050.1 GCA_028718445.1 Kiritimatiellia bacterium | reverse complement strand
TGGCGCGCCTGCCCGGGCTGGGCCGACGTTCGGCGGAGCGGGCCGCACTGGCGCTGGTGCGCCGTCCCGAAGGGCTGATGTCGGACCTGCAGCAGGCGCTGGCGCAGGCGCGCGCGACGGTTTGCTGCTGCGATCGCTGTGGCGGTTTCACGGTGCGCGACGCCAATCCGTGCGCGCTCTGCGGCGACGCCCGCCGCGACGATGCGCTGCTGTGCGTGGTCGAAGAACCGGGCGATATCCTGGCAATCGAGCGCGCCGGTGTGTTCAACGGCCGTTACCACGCCCTGCACGGCAAGGTTTCGGCGGCCCGCGGCACCGGCCCCACTGACCTGCGCTTGCGCGCGCTGCGGGAGCGCGTGGCGCACGAAGCTGTGCGCGAAGTGGTGCTGGCCGTGAGTACCGACTTGGAGGGCGACGCTACGGCGGCCTTCATTCGCGAGATGCTGAAGGATTCGCAGCCGCCCGTGCGCGTCACGCGATTGGCCTTCGGCCTGCCCGTGGACAGTGGCGTCGGCTATTCCGACCCCCTGACCCTCAAGCGCGCCCTGGGCGGCAGGCAGGAGGTATAGCCATGGCGGAGTCTGACGGACAGGAAGACAGCTTCCGCGAGCGTCTGGCGCACATACGCGCCCGCATGGCGGCGGCTTGCGCGCGCGCCAAGCGCGGCGCAGACGAGGTCGAGTTGATCGCCGTGACCAAGACCTTCGGGCCTGAGGCCGTGCGTGATGCGTGGCAGGCAGGCATCGCCCAGCTCGGCGAGAATCGCGTACAGGAGGCGGCCGCGAAGATTCCGACCTGCGTGAGCGGTCCGGAGTGGCATCTGATCGGTCATCTGCAGCGCAACAAGGTGCGGCCGGCGCTGGAGCTATTTACCGTGCTGCAGGCCGTGGACTCCGAGCGTTTGCTGGAACAGATCGCGCGCGTTGCCGACGAGACCGGCGCGCGTCCGCGCGTCCTGCTGGAGATCAATGTCTCCGGCGAGGCCAGCAAGTTCGGCCTGACGCCGGAGGCCGCGCCCGCCGCGATCGAGCACACGCTGACGCTGCCCTCGCTGACGCTTGAAGGCTTGATGACCATGGCGCCGTTCTGTCCCGACCAGGAGCTGACGCGCCCCGTTTTCGCGAGGCTACGCGACTGCCGCGATCGCTGGGAAAGGCAGTTCGGCATTGGCCTGCCGCGGCTCTCCATGGGCATGAGCAACGACTACGAGGTGGCAATCGAGGAGGGCGCCACCTGGGTCCGGATCGGTACGGCTCTCTTCGGCGGCCGCCCCCGCTGGCAGCCGGCGCGAAGCTCAGAGGACATCGAGGAACGGACGTGGGTAGTGGAGTGAAAACCGGCGTGCATCCGAAAGCAGAGCGCGAGCGTGGCGAATGGCTGTATGGACGGCGTCCCGTGTTAGAGGCGCTGCGAGCCGGACGCCGCCACCACTACGAGCTCTGGTTGGCTGAAGCAGGCCCTCGCCGCGGCGCGCCCGACGCGGAATTGGCGGAGGCGCGAGATCGCGCACTGAACGCCGGTGCCGCCTTCCGCACCGTACCGCGCACGGAACTGGACACGCTGTTGCCGGACGCGCACCATCAGGGCGTGGCGTTGCGCTCGGGCAGCTTCCCGTACCACGGCTTCGACCAGATTCTGCATGCCGTCAGGCAGGACGCCCGGGCGCTGGTGCTACTGCTGGATCATCTGGAGGACCCGCAGAACCTCGGTGCCCTGCTGCGCACGGCGGATGCGGCGGGCGTCACTGGCGTGGTGCTGCCGAACGATCGCGCCGCCGAAGTGACGGCCGCGGCGGTGCGCGCTTCGGCCGGGGCTTCGGAGCATCTGCGCGTGGCGCGGGTGGTCAACCTGCCGCGGGCCATCGAGGAACTCAAGACGTGCGAGTGCTGGATTACCGGTCTGGACATGGACGCGGAGGCCAGGCTCTATACGGAGGTGGACTTCAAGGGACGCTGCGGCATCGTGGTGGGCAACGAGGGCAGTGGCCTGGGGCGGCTGGTGCGAGAACATTGCGATTTCGTGGCCCGCCTGCCGATGCGCGGCCATGTCGCCTCGCTCAACGCCAGCGTCGCCGGCGCGCTGGTGCTCTATGAGGTCCTGCGGCAACGGAATGCCGCTGAGATGAACGTTCGGCGTTGACCGCCAGACTTCCCTACTTCAGCCTTCAGTCTTCAGCCTTCACCTATCTTCCGGCCAGAGCCCGCTTGATCAGCGCTTCGGCGTTCCCGGCGTCCGCGCCGCCATCCAGCGCGGCCTGAACCATTTTGCGCGCCTGATCCTGCGCATAGCCCAGCGCCATCAGCCCCATCATGGTGTCGCGCAGAACGGTTTCGGCCGCCGGCGGCGCGCCGGGCGCCGTTCGCAGCGACATGCCCTCGACGGGGTCAATCTTGTCGCGCAGTTCCACAACGATGCGTTCGGCCGTCTTGCGGCCGATGCCGCGCACGGAACTGAGGCGCTTGATGTCGCTCTCAACCACGCACCGCTTGAGATCCGCGACATTCAAACCGCTCAGCACGCACAGCCCCAGTTTCGGACCGATGCCACTGATCGTCAGCAGCAGGTTGAAAACCTGCTTCTCTTCCGACGTGGCGAAGCCGAAGAGCAGTTCGTCATCCTCGCGCACGATGTGGCTGACCAACAGACGGCATTCGCCGCCCGTAGCGGGCAGACGATCGTAGGTGCTCAGCGGGATCAGCACTTCATAGCCCACGCCGCCAGCCTCGATGATCACAGCGGAAGGCTGCTTGGAGTAGAGAGTGCCGTGCAGGGTGGCGATCATCAGGAATCCTCCAGCGGCTTGAGGCCGTGGTAAGCCCGGTAGCTGTCGGTCTCGGCCACGCCCATATAGCGACGCAGCACTCGGGGATCCGTCTTCAACAGATTGACGGCGATCAGACCGTCGAGCGAGTAGCTGAAGTCGGGGTCCACGTTGAAGGCCAGCAGACGTCCGCCCAGCTTGAGATACTGCCGCAGCAGAATGGGGATGCCCTTCTGGTCGCTTTCGATCTCCTGGACCAGTTTCGACACCAACTCGATGTTGTCAATGTAGGGATGGAAGTCGGGCAGGTTCCATTCGGCGTGCCGGGTACGGCGGGGCCGTTTTCGCGGTTTGACGAAGCGCGCCAGTTCATGCTCGAAATTGGAGAAGCGCAGCGAACGAAGCATCAGGTTGCGCGAGGCGTCGCGGTATTCGTTGGTAATGCTGACGGGGCCGAACAGGTGGGTGTATCGCGGATGGCGCAGGACGAAGACGCTCAGGCCGCGCCACAGCAGCAGCAGCGAATTGAAGGCCTTTTGATATTCCGGTCGCACAAAGGAGCGGCCGAGCTCGATGGCCGGCTGCAGGCGTCGCATCAGCCGCTCGTCAAAGCGGAAACAGGTGTGGGTGTACAGTCCCTTGACGCCTCGGGCCGCCACGATCTCGTCCGCCAGCCCGAGCCGGTAAGCACCGGCGACTTCGTTGCGCGCGGCGTTCCAGAGGAACAGGTGCAAGTAGTAGTCGTCGAAACGGTCCAGGTCGATGGCCTTGCCAGTACCCTCGCCCACGGCCCGGAAAGTGATTTCCCGCAGGCGTCCCAGGTCGCGCAGCACTTCCGGGATCTGGCGCGCGTCGGCGACGTAAACGCGTAGATCGCCGGAAGATGTCAGCAACTGCGCCGGCGGCAGCGCGGCAATTTCGCGCGCGTGCGATGCCGACGAGCCCGCCGGGGCAATCGGCTGCTGCCTGGCGCGGCGGCGCCGAAATGGCAGCGGCGACCGCCGCGCGGCGGCCGACTCTCGTTCGGCCAGGATGTAAGTCCGCAACCGCAGGTACTGGATGAGCTGTTCGTCGGTGGCATACTCCGACATCTCGCTCCATGGAATCGCCTGGCCGATCTGCACGCGAATCTCGTGGTTGCGCTTGTTGACAAGTTGCTGCGGCAGCATCAGCGTGCGCAGGCGCGGGTGCAGCAGCCCCGCCAGGTTGAAGAGCGGTCCGTTGTGACCGGCGAAGAACACCGGAACCACGCTGGCCTGCGTGCGGCGCACCATGGCGGCTACCGAGGGACTCCAGGCGGGATCGCGCACCTTGCCGGACTTCAGATCTACGCTCGAAACCTCGCCGGCGGGAAAAATGCCGAGCAGATGCCCCTGCTTGAGCCAGCCGAGCGCCTCCTTGAGTGGCCTGATGTTGGCGCGGGCGGAGCGGGCGGAACCGAACGGATCCACGAAGATGAAGCTGGAGCGTGTCTCGGGCATACGTGCGAGCAGGTAGTTGGCCATCACCTTGACATCGGGTCTGAATGGCTCGAGCAGTGCCAGCAACAGGATCCCCTCGATGCCGCCGTATGGGTGATTGGCTACGACCATAACGGGGCCGTCGGCGGGGATCGGGCACTCTTCCGAGCCGTGCACTTGCCAGGTTACATTCATGGCGCGCAGCGCGCGCCGCGCAAAGGAGATCGAACCGTCCCGCTGGTCCTGGGTCTGCTGATAGATGCTGTTCAGCACTGGGAAACGCAGAGATTTCTCGATGATGCCGCGCGTGAGACCGATCCCCACACGCATCACCGGGTTGGCGATGGCGCCTGGATCTATCTGGAAAACACGCGCCGGTTTCGCTTTCTTCATGCGCATGGGCGCTCCTCTTCGTGGCGGCAGCCGGCGTGCCTGGCCGCGGCGAGCAGCAGGCCCAGCGGCAATCCAATGCCGCGGACCAGCAGAGGATGCCAGCAGGCTGTCAGCGCGAAGGCCGCCAGCGCGCCCGCCATGCCGGCGCCGAGCCCGGGCAGAGCGGCGCACTTGCCAGTGGTCCTGACAGCGGCCGCGCCCGCGGTCAGCAGCATGGCGCCAAACGCCAGGCAGGCCGGCAGGCCGGCGGTTGCCGACAGCACCAGGTAGAGATTCTGAATGTCAGGCTCGGAGGGACCGGTGGCATTGGGCACAACGCCGTAGTAAGGACCGATCTGCCGTTGGTAACAGCCAAGTCCGCTGCCCATCCACGGGTGTTCCAGCGTCATCACGGCCGCGGCCTGCCACTCGGGATAACGGCGCGTGGGCTGGCCCACATCGTCGTACAACGCCATCGAGGCGAAATGTTCGCGGCTGTTGGCCCGCGGCAGGTGTGGCAGTACCCAGACATGGCCGGCCAGCAGGATGGCAGCGGTGACGGCGAACCATGCGGGGCCGCGCCGGGCCGCCAGCAAGGCGCAGACCAGGGCGATCGCCAGCAGTGCCGGGCCGGAGAGTATGACCGAGAGTCCGGCCAGAATCAGCAGCGCCAGAGCCGCGCGCACGCGCCATGTCGAGGCGTGCAGCAACAGCCCGAAAGCCAACGGCAGCAGTAAGGCCAGATATCCTCCGAGCACGTTGCGGTTGCCGAAACTGCCGCGCACACTCAGGGGGTCGCCGGCATCGCCGCGCCAGTATTGCCACAGGGCCAGCCCGACACTCAACGCGCCTATGCCAAGCGTCAGTCCCACGGCGCGACGCAGCCAGCGTACGCCGCCGTGGCGCAGGGCGGCATCGGCAAGTGCGCTCGCTACCAGGAAATATAGCACTATTTGCGCCCATTCACGGGCAGCCGCGAGTCGGTCCGCCGCGATCAACGCCGCCGGCAGCGTCAACGACGCGAAGGCCGCGTGTGTCCAGTGCAGGCGCCAGGGACGCAGGCCCGCGGCAATGGCGAGCGGCATGGCCAACGCCAACAGCAGATCGGCGGCCGTCAGATGCACGCCGCCAGGCAGGGGAAGGCTCCACTGAGTTGGCGCCGCGGCCAGGGTCAGCAGCAATACCGCGCCGAAGGCGCGCTGCAACATGTTACGGTCTGGCGGCATAGCGGAATTCAAGTCAACGCGTATCAGCATACTGTCTTTCGTCGCGTATGCAAACGCGATTTGTGAAGGGCATGATGGAATTGTTGCCCACGAAATACGCGAAAAGACGCGAAACACGACGGGGACCTTTTTTCGTACTCTTTCGCGTGCTTGGTGGGAGCTTTCCCTGTGGGCCGCGACGGTGCGCATGACTGCCGCGCTCGGACCTGCTATCGTGGCGACGGACAGCAGTAACGGTGGAGCTTGCGCTTCTCGGATATGGGTTCAAAGTGGAAATATGTGCGCGACAGCCCGTTGACGCATGACGATGCGCTGGCGGCTCCCGGCGACTATGACAACGCCTGGCTCCAGATCCGCCGCCGCCCCGATGGTTCCAGCACGACCATCGCTGCCCATTACGCCTGGGATGGCTGTACGCTGGCGCCGGACTTGCGTGGCACGTGTGCCGCCTCCTGCCTGCACGATGCCGTCTACCAGTTTGCCGAGGACATCGCCGCGTGCTGGGACTGGCCGCTGCGACGCGTGCTGCGCTGGGGGGACGAGTTGTTCCGCTCCAGGATGCGCAGGGATGGCGCGCCGCGGCTGATCATCTGGCTGTACTACTGGGCGGTGCGTCTGCTGGGCGCGCCCTATCACGTCCTGGCGCGCCGCGTGCGTCAGTTGCGCAAACTCTTCGTCGCGACTAGCGCCGGGCCAGTTCGGCCGAGAGATCCAGGTAGCGTTTGATGGCGTCCGGCGGCACGTTGAACGGAATGTGGTTGCCGATGCACATCATATAGCCGCCCGACATTCTGCCGGTCTCGGTCATGGTCTCGACCATGGCGCGGATCTCGTCCGGCCGGTTACGCATCAACACGCGGTTGTCGCCTTCGCCCGCCACGAAGCAGTTCTGGTAACGGCGCGCGATGGCTTTGAAATTGGTGAACGGTTCGCTGATGATGCCGCGCGCGCCGCACGCCATGACGTCGTCAACGAAGGCATCTACGCAACCGTCCACCATGAAGATCACTTCCTTGCCCGCCTTCCGCACGATATCCCAGAACTCCTCATAGCGCGGGAAGATGTGCTTGCGCATCCAGGCCGGACTGCACACGGGGCCGTTCGCGAGCACGATGTCGTCGTGCGCGACCACGAACTTCACCGGCAGGCGCGCGAATGCGCGGAAGACGCGACGGTTGATCTCGGCGAACTCCTCCATGATCCGATCAAACTCCGGTTCCAGACATAGTGTCAGGAAATTCTCGTAGCCGAAGACCAGCATCGGCCACATGAACATGGTGTTGTAGAATCCCACCATGGCTTCCCGGCAATCGTCCGGCGCGCGGTCGCCCCACTCGGCCGGGTACAACTTGCGGTGGCGTTCGTAGATGACCTCTTCGCTGCTGTAGTCGCCATCCGCGACTACATGCCAGCCGGTGAAGTCGCCCTGTGCCAGGGGACTGAAGCGCAACATGTCGTCGGTACTCTTGAAGCGCTGACTGGCAACGTCCTGCTGCCAGTGATCGCGGTAGGAGTCGCCCCAACGCCCCTTGCTTTGATCGGCGTTCTCTTCCGGGCGCGGCTTGGGCGTATCCTCGGCGGGCACGCCGAGATTGAGCTGCGGATAGAGCTCCTGCATCCGCAGGCGGCAGCGCCGGGGATGCTCGTAATAATCAATGCCGGTGAGCCAGGTCTCGGCATCCGGATTGGACCAGTGTTCCCAATGGGCGATCTGCTTTGGCCCATGCCCCATGAAAGTGTCACACCATGCGTCGCTCATCGAATCGGTTCCTTCCACGCCTGTGAAACGTTCACGGAATGTAGGGTCTCAGACGCCGCGGCACAAGACAAAACGCAAAAAAATGGGCCGGACGCGAATCGCGCCCGGCCCCTGTGGCCTTGATTCAGCCGGCCTCGATCGGGATCGCCTTGCGCCTGCTCGCCGACGACTCCACTTTTGGCAGCGTCACGGTCAGCACGCCTCGCTTGAACGCGGCTTTAGCACGATCGGTCGCAACCTCGGCGGGCAGCGGGATTGTCCGCTCGAAGCTTCCGCAGCGGCGTTCGACGCGCGTCCAGTGACGATCCTTCTCCTCGTGTTCCTCACAGGTCTCGCCTTTCAGCGTGATCGTGGCTTCATCCACCTCAACCTTGACCTTCTTCTCGTCAACGCCAGGCAACTCGGCCGTCACAATCACGTCCTTGGCGGACTCCGCCACATTCACCCTGGGCCAGTCGGCTACGGCATCCAGGGCATCCCACCGGGCAGGCAGTCCGAGACCCGTGTCGCCGAAGAAGTCGGCGAACATGCGGTCAATGTCCCGATGGAACCGTTCCAGGGCGCTCATGTCATTGCCACGCCGCGTCAGTTCCTCCGACTCCTTGCGGCGCGGAACCAGGTCTCTAATGCTCATGACTATGCTCCTTTCCTCTCTGTTTGGCGCCACTGCCGGCGCGGCGGCGGCGTCGGTTGTCTCCGTTTCAGTTGGTTTCCACCGCGATGCGCCGAGGTTTGACCTCTTCGCGCTTCGGCAGCGTCAGTGTCAGCACGCCGTTGACCAGCCTGGCCTTGATGCCGGCCGTGTCCACGCGTTCGGGCACTTCATATACTCCGTGATAGATGGCGGGAGGAAACTCCTCGCGCACGAGACGATAGCCTTCGTACTTCGACACAGCCGTCTCGGCGTCCACCGTCAGAGTGCGGTACTCAACG
The DNA here is from genome assembly GCA_028718445.1 of Kiritimatiellia bacterium. GTDB lineage: Bacteria > Verrucomicrobiota > Kiritimatiellia > RFP12 > JAAYLN01 > JAQULY01. The sequence continues at coordinate 8,940 of JAQULY010000050.1, read as the reverse complement.
CCGATGCGCAGCGATTGCTCGTCGGCGCCGGGCATTTCAAGTCGCATTTCGTAGGCTTCGTCTAAGGCGACCACGCGTCCACGCGGGGTCACGCGCACGCGACGGTCAACTTCGGCCGCCGGCGCGTCGCCCTTCAAAGAGCGCTGTTCCAATGTTTTGCTCATGACTTGCTCCTTTCAGCTCACTATCAGGTCTTTTCGGTTTCGATGGAGATGGTCTTACGCTGAGCACTGGCGGCCTTGGGCAACGTCAGTATCAGCACCCCGCGCCGGTACACGGCCTTGACCGCTGCCGGCTCGACATCGAACGGCAAGTGGAAATGTCGCTCGAAGCCTTCGTCCACGCCATCAGAGGTCTGCTCGGGCAGTTTGCCCTTGAGTGTCAGTTCGGTTCCTTCGACACCGACCTCAACCTGCTTGGGATCAACTCCCGGAAGCTCTGCTTCCAACATCAATCCCTGCTCATTCTCCCAGGCATTGACGCGCGGATAGCGTCCATAGCGTGCCCGCATCGCTCCAGCGACGGACCCCAGTGGTGGCAACCCACCCATGAAGTCCTCCCAGAGCCTCCACGGCGCCAGTGTGATGTCTAAGTAATCGCTCATACTATGCTCCTTTCTGCTTTGCCCACGTCTCCATGACGTGGCACTCAGCACTCACGCTTAGAACTAAAGCAACGTATGTGCCAAGCTGCTTCACGGATCGGCAGTGGAGACTTAACTGCTTGGATAGCAACAGATTATGGAAGCGATTGTCCTTAGCCAGACCGCTCCATAGCGAGACATGTTGACGCTTCTTAGGCGCAAGCCACAGAGACATTATGTCTCGCCTACCGCACCTTCAGAAGCAGGAAGTTCTTTTTGCCGGCGCGCAGCACGGCGAGGCGCCCATCGATCAGGTCGGCGGTCTCGAACAGGCGTTCGACGCCCGCCACACGGGCGTTGTTGATGTTGAGCCCGCCCTGCTGTATCAGACGGCGCGCCTCGCCTTTGCTCGCCGATAGGCCGGCTGCGGCGATCACTTCGACGACGGGCTTGCCGACCACTTGCGCGATGTCGAGCGTAGCCGACGGAACATGCGCGAAGATGCGTTCGAGGTCGTCCGCGGTCAGGCCTTCCAGCGAGCCGCCGAAGAGCACCTCGGTGGCCTGACGGGCGATGGCCAGGCCACGCGCGCCATGCACGGCGCGCGTCAGTTCATCGGCCAGCACCTGCTGCGCCTCGCGTTTCTCCGGCGTGGCGGCCAGCAATGCCTCGATCTCGGCGATGCGCGACAGCGGCAGGAACGTGAAGATCTTGAGATAGCGAACCACATCCGCGTCCAGCGTACGCATGAAAAACTGGTAGAAGTCGTAGTAGGAGGTCTTGCGCGCATCGAGATAGATGGCGTTGCCCTCGCTTTTGCCGAACTTCTTGCCCGTGCTGTCGCACACCAGCGGGAAGGTCAGACCGAAGGCTTCCGCGCCGCACACGCGCCGCACCAGTTCAGTGCCGGCGGTGATGTTGCCCCACTGGTCCGAACCGCCGATCTGCAGCGTGCAACCATAGGTTCGGTGCAGGTGCAGGAAATCGTAGCCCTGCAGGATCTGGTAGCAGAACTCGGTGAAACTCATGCCCTCATCGGATTCCATGCGCTTCGTGACGCTGTCCTTGCTCAGCATCACGCCCATGCGGAAGTAACGGCCGACATCGCGCAGGAACTCGACGAAGGTGAAGTCCTTGAACCAGTCGTAGTTGTTCACCATGATGGCCGGGTTCGCGGACTTGGCGTCGAAATCGAGGAAACGCGAGAGATTCTCGCGGATGCCGACGAGGTTGCGTTCGACCTGCTCCGCACTCAGCAACTGTCGTTCGGTGCTCTTGCCGGAGGGGTCACCGATCAGTCCCGTGGCTCCGCCGACCAGGGCGATGACCCGATGGCCGGCGCGCTGCAGGTGGGCCAGGGCCATGATGGTGACGTAGTTGCCGGCCTGCAGACTGTCCGACGTCGGATCGAAGCCGGCATAGACAGTCAACGGTTGAAGCAGCGCGGACTCCAGCGTCGGACTGGTGACGGCATCAACCAAGTGACGCTCACGGAGGGTGTCGAGAACGTTCATAGCCAACCTGCCACAATCCGGCGCCGCAACGGCCAGGGCCGCGCCCATACGCGTTTAGTTAATAGGCACGATTCGACCTGTAATCGGCGCGTGCCCCTCAAATCTCGCCCTAACACCAATGGGCCGCGCCCCCTCTCGCGAGGGGGCGGACCTGTCCTTACTCCGCCTTCGGCGGTTCGGACTTGTCTTCACTCTTGACGCCAGGACGCCACTCCTCGCTCTGCGCGAAGGCGTCGTCAAAGGCGGCCGCCAGACCGACGAGGTTCTCGCCGGGCTTGAGTTCGACTTGGCTGAGTTCGCGGCTGAGTTCCTCGATCTGGCCGGCATCCATGTCAACCGCCTTGATGCTCAAACCGATGCGCCGCTCCTCGCGGTCAATGCGCACGATGCGCGCCTCGACCTCCTGGCCAACCTTGAGCGCGTCCTTGACCTTCTCGACGCGGTCGTTGCTGATTTGCGAGATATGCACCAGACCGTCCACGCCGTCTTCCAGTTCGACGAAGGCGCCGAACGAAGCGATCTTGGAGACCTTGCCCTTGACCAACTGGCCAATGGCATAGCGCGCCGCGATCGTGTGCCAGGGATCGTCGCTGGCCTGTTTCAGGCCGAGGCTGATGCGCTGGTTGGCCGGATCGACCTCGAGCACCACCGCCTCAACCTCCTGCCCCTTCTGGATCATTTCGCTGGGGTGGTTGATCTTGCGGGTCCAGGACATATCCGAGACGTGGATCATGCCGTCAATCCCGTCCTCGATCTCCAGGAAGGCGCCATATGAAGTGAAGTTGCGCACCTTGCCCTTCACGCGGCTGCCGACGGGATAGCGATCCTGCACGGTATCCCAGGGATTGGCTTCCGTCTGCCGGATCCCCAGCGCGATCTTCTGCTCTTCGGAATTGATGCTGAGGACCACGACGTCGACTTCATCGCCAACGTTGAGCACGTCGGATGCGCGCGCCACGCGTTTGGTCCAGGAGAACTCCGATACGTGCACCAGGCCTTCGATGCCCGGCTCGATTTCGACGAAAGCGCCGTAGGGCACCAGATTGACAACCTTGCCGCGCAGACGGCTGCCGACCGGATACCGCGTCTCCACACCCTCCCAAGGGTTAGGCTGAATCTGCTTCAAACCCAGCGAGACGCGTTCGCGGGTCAGATCCACGTCCAGGATGACCACTTCCAGTTCCTGTCCGACCTTGACCATTTCGCTCGGGTGCTTAACCCGGCCCCAACTGAGGTCGGTAATATGCAACAGGCCGTCCAGCCCGTTCAAATCCACGAAAGCGCCGAAATCGGTAATGTTCTTGACGCGGCCGGTGCGATGCTGGCCGATCTGGATCGAGGCCAGCAGGTCGCGCTTCTGGTCGGCCATGCGGTCCTCGAGCAACTCGCGGCGCGACAGAATCAGGTTGCGGCGCTCATGGCTGATCTTGATCAGCTTGAATTCGAGCGTCTGGCCGATGAAAGGATCGACATCGTGCACGGGGTTGACGTCCACTTGCGAACCGGGCAGGAACGCCTCCACGCCGTCCACGTCCACGATCAGGCCGCCCCGCACGCGGCTGCGAACGATACCGTTGAGCACGCAGCCCTCGGCATACTTGTTGAGCAACGACTCCCAGCGCAGCTTCTCGTCGGCCCTGGCCTTGCTCAACTCGACCATGCCGTCATCGCGTTCCATGTTGACGAGCAGCACGTCGTACTGATCGCCCACCTTGACCTCGGCGACATCCTTGAACTCGCTGGCGGGAACGCTGCCCTCGGCCTTGTAGCCGATGTCCACCAGCACTTCGCCACCGCGCACGGCCAGCACCGTGCCCTTGACGATCAATCCTGCCTTGTAACGGTTGTCCGTGGCAGCCAACGCCGCCGCCATCTGATCATAACCTGCGCCCGTCTTGTTACCGAACGTCACGGGTTTTCTGTTCGCCATGTGTAGTTGTTCCGCACTCCGGCAAAGGGTCGCAACGGCTAGGTTGGGGAACCATGCCCGCTAAGGCGCCGCTGGCGTATCGGCACGCAGTCCTGTCGCGGCCGACGCCCCTCACCGTCTTGATTGTGTTGTTTACCTGATACACTCCGACCGTGCGCTCAACCGCCCCCCAGTAGCGGCTGCGCCTGCCGTTCCCCGGCATCCGCCGTGAAAAGGTATTAAAGTTATCATATGCGTGAAGGCGGCGACAAGTCGGTTTTTTCGCGAATGCGGTTTTGTGCTTGCTTCGTCAATGCGTTTTTGGGACATTTTGCCGCTTCCCATTTTTAGAAAGTCCAGCTCAAGTATGTCCAGAACGATCCCATTGGAGAAAGTACGCAACATCGGCATCATGGCCCACATTGACGCCGGTAAGACCACCTGCAGCGAGCGCATCCTCTTCTACTGCGGCAAGAACTACAAGCTCGGAGAGGTCCATGACGGTGCCGCCACCATGGACTTCATGGTGCAGGAGCAGGAACGCGGCATCACCATCTCCTCCGCCGCCACCGTGGTGTCGTGGAAGGATCACCAGATCACCCTGATAGACACCCCGGGGCACGTGGACTTCACCGCCGAGGTCGAGCGCAGCCTGCGCGTACTGGATGGCGCCATCGCGCTCTTCTGCGCGGTCGGCGGCGTCCAGCCGCAGACCGAGCAGGTGTGGCGGCAGAGCGAGAAGTACGAGGTACCCAAACTGTGCTTCGTGAACAAGATGGACCGCATCGGCGCCGACTTGATGGGCACGGTGGACGAAATCCGCGATACGCTGCGCGCGTGTCCGGTACTGATGGTGTACCCCATCGGCAAGGCCGACAGCTTTGAGGGGGTGGTGGACCTGCTGGATATGCGGGCGGTGCGCTTCGAAGAAGAATCGAGGGGCGTCAAACTGCTCTATTCCGAGATTCCCGCCGAGTTGCGTACGGCTTGCGAAGAGGCGCGCCACCAGATGATCGAGCGCGCGGCCGAGCAGGACGACGCCCTGATGGAGAAGTACTTCGCCGAGGGCACGCTCTCCAACGACGATGTCGTCAAGGGACTGCGCAAGGGTTGCCTGGCGCGCAAGCTGGTGCCGGTCTATTGCGGCACGGCCTTCAAGAACAAGGGCGTGCAGTTGCTGCTCGACGGTGTCACGCGCTTCCTGCCGTCGCCGCTGGACGACGGCATCGTGCACGCGCACGACAACCCGGCCGACACGCGCGAGCCTCGCGACGACGCCCCGTTCGCGGCCCTGGCGTTCAAGATCGTGGCCGACAAACACATGGGGCGTATTCTTTACATGCGCATCTATTCCGGCACGCTACGGGTGGGCCAGACGGTGCTGAACAGCGTCCTGAGCGTGGATGGCCGCATTGGCCGGATATTCCGCATGCACGCCAATCATCAGGAAGCGATCGAGGTGGCCATGGCCGGCGACATCGTGGCCGTGGCCGGGCTTAGCCGCACGCGCACCGGCGACACCATCTGTGATCCCGCACACCCGATCGTGCTCGAGACGATCGAGTTCCCCGCGCCCGTGATGGCCGTTTCGATCCGCCCCGCCACCCGTAACGACAACGAGAAACTCGGTACGGCGCTGCACACGCTGGCGTCCGAGGACCCGACCTTCTCCGTGACCTACGATCAGGAGACCAGCGAGACGATCATCTCCGGCATGGGCGAACTGCACCTGGATGTGCTGGTGGACCGTCTGCGGCGCGAGTTCGGCGTCGGTTGCGAGGTTGGCCGGCCGGAGGTCGCCTACCGCGAAACCATGACGGTGCCTCAGGAAGGCAGCTACAAGCACATCAAGCAGACCGGCGGACGCGGCCAGTACGCGCATGTCTGCCTTCGTATCGAGCCCCAGGAAGCCGGCCGTGGCTTCTCGTTCGTCAATGAAGTCAAGGGCGGCAACATTCCCTCGGAGTATATTCCGGCCGTGGAAAAGGGCGTGATTCGCGCACTGGAGTCCGGCCCGACGGCGGGTTATCCGGTGGTGGACGTGAAGGTCACGGTTTACGACGGTTCCGCCCACGAGGTGGATTCCAGCGAGCACGCCTTCGTCGAGGCCGGCCGCCAATGCTTCCGTCAACTCTTTCTGAAGGGCGAGCCTGAGCTGCTGGAGCCCGTGATGGACGTAGAGGTCACCGTGCCGGAGGACTACATGGGGGCGGCCACCAGCTCGATCTGCCAGCGGCGCGGCCGGATCGAGGGTATGGAGAGCAAGGGCGTCAGCAGAATCGTGAACGGTTTTGTGCCGTTGGCGGAGATGTTCGGCTACTCCAACACGATCCGCACCCTGACGCAGGGCCGCGGCTCCTTCACCATGCATCTTGAACGCTATGAAGCCGTGCCCTATGAGATGGCCGAAGCCATTGTCGAGAAGCGCAAGAAGGAAAACAAGGTGCGCGGCTGATGTTCGGGCTGCTGTCAACGCCTAACGACAACAGGGGCTGGAGACTATAGGCTGAAGGCTGAAGGGGCGGAGGGCAGTAGGACATTCCGGTCGACGATTACGGACGACGATTACGGCAAACGAGGAGACACCGCCAAATCGTCCACCGTAATCGTCAACCGAAATGGACCGAAAAAGGGAGGAGAAAGCCGGGAGATGGCTGAGGGTCCGAGGTCGGAGGTCAGAGGTCGGATGGCGAGCGAAGTGCGGAACACACTTAAACGCCTACTCTTAACCGGATGCCCTTAACCGGATCGTCTTACACGAAACTCCCAACGCCGAACATTCAACTCTCAATTCTCGAGTTGGGCGTTGCGAGTTGAGCTTTCAGCGATGAACGTTTGCGCCGGACGCGGCGCGGTCTGCCACGGCCGCATACAACTCTTCCGCGGCTTCGGCCGCCTCGCTGACAATCCGCTCCTCCCCAGGCACGCGCCGCCCCTGCATGACAACACGGCCATCGCAGATAACCGTGTCAATGCAGGCGCTGTCGGCGGCGTGGACTAGATGCGATTCCAGATGGCGGATCGGCTGCAGCCGCGGGCTGTCGAGGCGCACCAGCAGGGCATCGGCCAGGTGTCCTTCGGCAATTTCGCCGCCATCCACGCCGCAGGCGCGTGCCCCCTCGCGCGTGGCGCAGGCATAGACCCGTTCCGCCGGGCAGACATCCGGACGCCCCTGGGCGGCCTTCGCGGTCAGAGCCGCAAAGCGCATGGCGTATCCCATGTCCAGATCGTTGCTGGAGGCGCAGCCGTCCGTGCCCAACGCCACGCGGCATCCCGCCTGCCAAGCGGCGGTCAGGTCGAAACATCCCACCGCCAGCTTGCTGTTGGAGCAGGGATTGTGCACCAGCACGGTCTGGCGCGCGGCCAGCAGGGCGCGCTCCGCGGGCGTGAGGTGGACCGCGTGCGCGGCCACCGTACGGCCGTTCAGCAGACCGCACCGTTCGAGCAGTTCGACGGGGGTCACGCCGTGGGCCTCCCGGCAATCCAGCACCTCCCGCGCCGTCTCGCACAAATGCGTATGCACCAGACAACCGGTGCGATCCTGCATCCTGGCGCACCAGCGGAAGAGCGCTTCATCCACGGTGTAGATCGCGTGAGGCGCGAGCGCAAACTGAACACGTCCATTGGCATGCGTGGCGCCGCCCCACTCCTGAAAACGCGCCTGCGCTTCGCGAATGCGCTGCTCGCCCAGAACGTTCAACAACACCACACCGATCGCCGCCCGAATGCCCAGTTCTTCGACGGCGCGCACGGTCTCGGCCTGCTCCCAGTACATGTCGTTGAAGAACACCGTGCCCGAGTGCAGCATCTCGACGATGGCCAAACGCGTCCCGCGATAGATCATCCGCGGCGTCAGGCAGGCCTCCGCCGGCCAGATGTACTTGCGCAGCCACACGTCCAGCGGACGATCGTCACCGTAGCCGCGCAGCAGCGTCATGGCAGCGTGCGTATGGCCATTGTAATACGGCGGCACGATGGCGAAGGACGTTCCGTCAATGACCCTGGAAGCGTCGCCCGGAACGCGATCGGCAATACACGCAAAACGGTTGCCGGCAATCGCCACATCGCGGCGCCGGCCGCCGAGCAACACGTTGCGGATCAGGAGATCGTGGGTTTGAGCGTGCATACGCTTGCCCGCGCCCTACACTCGGAACACCTTGTCGCGCGCGGCCTTGGTTTCGTCCGGCCGGGATACGGGGCTCGTGGATGGAAGATCGTGGAAGCTTTCCGGCGAGCGATCCGCCAGCGCCGCGATTTCAAGCATCGCCTCGATAAAGCGGTCCAGTTCCTCCTTGGACTCCGTCTCGGTCGGCTCGATCATCATGGCCTCCTTGACGATCAACGGGAAGTAGACCGTGGGCGGATGGAAACCGCGGTCTATCAGGGCCTTGGCAATGTCAATCGCGTGCACACCGCGCTCGACCTGCCGGGACGCGCTGAAGACGCATTCGTGCATGCAGAGCCTATCGTAGGGCAGCTCGAAGGTCTGTCGCAGGCGCGCCTGGATGTAGTTGGCGTTCAGCACCGCCTGTTCCGCGGCCTCGCGCAACCCGTCGCGTCCCATCAGCAGCAGGTAAGCGTAGGCGCGCAGCACAATGCCGTAGTTCCCGTAGAATGGCGCGATGTAGCCGATGGACTTCTCGCGGGCGTACTCCAGCGCGAAAGAGCCGTCATTGCGTTTCACGACCACGCTGGTCGGCAGGTACTTGGACAACCGTGCCTTCACGCCGACGGGGCCGGCGCCCGGCCCGCCTCCGCCGTGCGGCGTGGCGAAGGTCTTGCGCAGGTTGAGGTGCACGACATCGAAGCCGATGTCGCCGGGCCGACAGCGTCCCAAGAGCGCGTTCAGGTTGGCGCCGTCGTAGTAGAGCAACGCCTCCTGCGCGTGCGCCAGCGCGGCGATCTCGTGCACCTTGCGCTCGTACAGCCCCAGC